>JACYMB010000232.1 GCA_015272205.1 Synechococcales cyanobacterium T60_A2020_003
TCCAGCGTTATACTCTGACCAGTTGCGGATGCGGTATTGAGGTTTCATGGCAGGTTTTATATGTGATAACTGAAATTTACCATGCCTCTCCTGCCCGCAACCCCTCTTTCATGCAACAACGCCGTTTTTATTTATAAAATTTGTTGCAAATATCGGGCATCTAACATAGTCCCTGAGGCGGACGGCACAGAGGTTATCGTTGGGTGTTTGAGGTTATCTACCGCCGCACAACTTCACCGTTATCATGCTCCCGCACAAATAGAGGTATTGCACTCGTTGTTGCAGTGATATCTATGTTCCCGACGGATCCCAGAAAGTCTCTGTTGAGGTGCAAGATGAAGGGCGTCGCTCCTAGCCCAAAGTCCCAGGAGATCTCCGTTGGGGTGCAAGTTTAAGGGCGATCGCGCTTACAGAACCAGAGGGGCGATCGCCCTGTACTCAAATCAGAGTATCCAGATCTGCGACGTCTTGTATGAAGCCAATACGCTACTTTTGGAACATGAATAAGACGTCGCAGATCTACTTGCTACAGCATTGCCATCGCTTTGTGGATATTTTCCTTCACGGACTCCGCCGAACGGTGTAGGGCTTGGCGTTCTTGATCCGTCAGCTCTAGCTCAACGATGGAATGCACTCCCTGACAGGTGAGATAGCACGGTAAGCCAATAAACAAATCGTCTAGACCATACTCGCCTTGAGCATAGACCGCAATCGGCAGCAGCCGCGAATGGTTATTGAGAATCGTTTCAACCATGGCATAGGTCGAAGAGGCCGGAGCATAGTAGGCTCCCCCCGTTTGCATCAATTTCACGATCTCCGATCCACCTTGGCGCGTCCGTTCCACTAGACGCTCAATTGTTTGTTCATCCATTAATTGCGTAATCGGCACACCATTCACCGTAGAGTAGCGCGGCAGCGGCACCATCAAATCGCCATGGCCACCTAACACCATCGCATTCACCCCCATGCTGGAGATACCCAGTTCCATCGCAATGAAGGTTTCAAGCCGCGATGAGTCCAAAATCCCTGCCATGCCCATCACCCGTTTTGCAGGTAGACCCGTTGCTTTCCACGCCAGGTAGGTCACCACATCCAGCGGATTCGTCACCACGATCAAGAGCGCATCGGGGGAATGGGCGATCGCCTTTTGAGCCGTATCCACCACAATTTTGGCATTGGTTTTCATCAGGTCGTCGCGCGTCATCCCCGGTTTGCGTGGAATGCCTGCCGTAATTACCACCACCGCCGAATTGGCCGTATGGGCATAGTCATCCGTACCAATAATTTCGCAATCGTGCTGTTCGATCCCTCGCGCCTCCATCAGATCGAGCGCAATCCCCTGGGGTCGCCCCGGCTCAATATCCAACAGCACCACATTCGCCACGTTCTTCTCGGCAATGCGCTGAGCCAAGGTGCTGCCAACATTCCCGGAACCAATGATAGAAACCTTGGGAAACGGCAAACAGTTTATGGGTCGGGGAAAAACAGACATAGCTTTACAACAGAAATCGCCACCTATCCGGTGACGATCATCTTAGCGAACCGCTTATTGTCTGAACGGAAACCTTATTCTATTGAAACGTTTCTAGCTGATCGACGCGCAGCCAGATATTGGAGGTCGGAACATAGCCAAATTTAATCAGGGCATAGTCACCACGAAGATCGAGCACTTCACCTCCCGTTTCAAAAATATAGGGAGGAAAACGAGGATCGCTTGCGGTGGCCTCGACGCTATTTTCCAACTTTTCACGAACGACCCGAACCAATGTGCCTTTTTTTACTGCCATAACGCCAACGTCTGGAACTGCTTCTAGGATTGAGGTTACCGGGCACCTGCCCGTCCCAAGCCTAGAGAAACCCTAAGGACTTGGGAGAGATCGCCCTGCTTGCCATTGTACGGGGTTATGGGCAAGGAAAATTCTTAGAGCAATAGCAATTCATAACCATAGCCATAGCCATTCATGAACAGATGCTACGGGATTGCCCATGAATCACCGAGAGGTAAACACAATTTGGCATAATCAAAGCGCAGTATGCGGGATTCACCTGATCGATCCTTGAGATCACCCTGCGGATCTTCGCCTTCGTTTTTTGAGCCTTCATGGTCAACACCATTCCCAAGCAAAACCGTATCCTTGCCGCGATCGATGTCGGCACGAACTCAATTCACATGGCAGTCGTGCGAATTCAGCCGAGTTTGCCTGCATTTACCATCATTGATCGGGAAAAAGATATGGTGCGCTTGGGCGAACGCGATCGCGCCACCGGACATCTAACCGAGGCCGCCATGAGTCGGGCGATCGCCACCCTCCAACGCTGCAAATCCATTGCCGAAAGCTATAACGTCGATGCCATTGTTGCTACGGCTACCAGTGCTGTCCGGGAAGCTCCCAACGGACGGGAGTTCCTAGACCGTGTGGAATCCGAGGTGGGCTTGGCGGTCGATCTGATTTCCGGACAGGAAGAAGCCCGTCGGATCTACTTAGGCGTACTCTCGGTCGTCGAGTTTAACCAACAGCCCCACATTATCATCGATATCGGTGGGGGTTCCACAGAAATCATTCTGGGCGACGAGCATGAGGCCAGTTTCCTTAGCAGCACCAAAGTCGGTGCCGTGCGCCTAACATCGGATATGGTGACAACCGATCCGATTAGCGCCAGTGAGTTTAACGACCTGCAAGCCTACATTCGCGGCATGGTAGAGCGTCCCATTGAAGAATTACAGTCCCATCTAAAACCTGGATGTCCTGCAAAACTGGTGGGCACATCGGGCACGGCGGAAACCCTCGCCACCATTCACGCTTATGATCGCCTGGGAACCGTTCCCGATCCACTCCACGGCTACGAGTTTAGTCTGGACGACCTGAAGGCGATCGTGAACCGATTACGAAAATCGAGCTACGCCGAACGGCTAACCATACCGGGCATCTCCGATCGACGGGCAGAGATTATCCTGGCCGGGGCGCTGATCCTCCAAGAGGCGATGACCTTACTCAATGCCCCCTCTATCATGATTTGTGAGCGATCGCTCCGCGAGGGGATCATCGTGGATTGGATGCTCACCCACGGTCTGATCGAAGATCGCCTTCGCTTCCAGGGTTCCGCTCGCCAACGCAGCGTTCTACGCGCCGCCCACAAGTACCAAGTTAATCTGCCCCATGCGGAGCGGGTCACACAATTCACACTAGATCTGTTTGATCAAACCCAGGGCATCCTGCACGATTGGGGCGATCGCGAGCGAGATCTGCTCTGGGCGGCGGCCATGCTGCATAACTGCGGTCACTTCATTAGCCATGCGGCCCACCACAAACACTCGTATTACCTCATTCGCAATGGCGATTTGCTGGGCTACACCGAACCCGAAATTGAAACTATTGCCAACCTAGCCCGCTACCACCGTCGCAGCATGCCGAAGAAAAAGCATGACACCTATCGCAGCCTCAGCAGCAAGCGCGATCGCCAAATTGTGGATCGGCTTAGCCCCCTGCTGCGCCTCGCCGCCGCCCTGGATCGACGTCAAATTGGGGCAATTCAAAAGCTCAAGTGTCAACATCACCCCGAGGAACACACGATGCATCTTTTCCTCACCCCAACCCATAGCGATGACGACTGTGCGCTAGAACTCTGGAGTTTGAATCAGAAAAAAAGCTGTTTTGAGTCTCAGTTCAATCTCAAACTAGTTCCGATACTCGTGCGATAGAAGCCCTACTGCCTATCGGAACACCAAAGTCGCCCCCTAAAGGGTATCGAACTCGTCAGCGTCGAGCATATCGAAGTTAATCAGGGTGGTCTCAGAGTCCTGATATATGGGCGACGTCTCAGCTTGATTCAGTAGGTAATACCGTGCCGAGACCTCAGGCCCAAAAATAATCTCGTCGCCATCTTTGAGATCGTGGGCTTGGATTTTTCGCCCATTGATCCGGAGGCCATTTGCGCTGAGCTTTCCCTTCAAGTTGCCATCCACAAGCCGATAGTACGTACCATAATCATCCGTGAGTTGAACTAGCGTGGCGTGCCGACGCGACACGTACTGCGAAAAGAGGCGAATGTCGCTTTTGGGATCGCGTCCAATCGAGTAAACCGAACTACTCAGATTAAACTCTCGCCGTCCTTTGCTATCATCAATAACCAGCAGGTGATTTCGTTTGTACTGCGGAACCATTCAAATCAAAAATAGTTTTCAGAAAGATTCAGGTTATAGGGGAATAGTAAACGTTTTGATGCAATACTCGCGCATAAAAATTAGAGAGTAGGCAAAGCGATCGCTTCAGCAAAACAGGGGCGAACGCCTGTTCAACCCCTGCATTAAGTTCGCTATGTCAAAATCGGTCTGTAGACAAGGACTTTGCGGTAGAGGTTTCAACTCTATAGAGCAGTTCACTGAGACTCAGGCGAGAGGTGCTTCAACGCCATCTCAATCATAGGATGCCATTGTTGCTAACACCTCACGGTCATGGGCTTTGAACTCGCTACTAGCATCGATAACGCCCATTTCAGCCATATCGCCTGCTTCAATCTCAATCTGGAGGCGATCGCAGGGAATGGTATCTGAAAGAATTGCGCTCGCCATCATACCGCAGTGGATCTCAAGCTGGGCAATGGGTAACGTTTCAAAAATTAGGCGCTGCCCTGGAAACACAACCCGTTCAAAATACCAGTTCTGAATGTTCGTGATCCGAACAACTTGAATCTTGCTAGTCGCATTGACATAGCAGCAAAGAATCTTATCGGACTGATTTGGTGGTAGGGGATCAAGAATCTGCGCCATAGTCGCTGAGGAGCTCCGGAACGTTGTTGGTTTGCCAGCGCCAAAACTTAAAGACGCCAGTATTAAGCTAACACTCCCAAAATACGACTAGCTGTAAACGCGACTACCAACCTCTTTGAGAGAATTCTGACGTCTGAAGCCGATAAAATCAAGAAAAGGCAAAGCTTTCAAGGCTTTTTAGATAGCACGACAAGTCATCTTAATTATTTCTTAGGGATCGTTCCTATCCTCAAAAAATATTCCAAAATCTATCCTGAGAAGGTCTCTTGCCGACTTTTGGAATCTATGTCAAAAAAGGCCTAAATGTCACAGATATTTACACTCATTGACGTTTTATGTTGTTTTAGGACGATTTGCGTCATTAATTTGAGTCTAGAGTTCAGAGGGGCGATCGCGCCCCGCATCTGCCAAAACTGCCCACGGAATCATCGGATCCTGCGCTAACCGTAGCGATACAGCATAGGCTCCATAACGGTTGAGGTGGCTGGGATCGGAGAAATATCGGTACTCCGTTGGCCAAGCTTCACCCAAATCCCGGAACACCAGTGCCCCCTGGGAAACATCCTCTGTGAACATATATTGCTTGAACTCCTGTTCGTAGCCTTTCCGAACGGAATCCAAATATTGATCCGTCAGCGGTAGGTTTACGAATACCAGGGGAACGTTATATCGCTGGGTGACTTGAAGCACCGCATCCAGGGCTGCGGTTTGCTGCCCTTCTAGCCGAAATCCATCGTAGTCTCGATCAAAACCACCGCTCACCCTAGCATATTCCTGGTAGTAGGTCGCAGGGTTAAACTGCAAATCCAAGGGCAGAAATCCGTTGATATCAACCATGTCCTCGGTCAGCGCGAGATCCGATAAACGCGCCGCATCCGTCGTGGATGATCCCGCTTGCCGCATTTGTCGATCCAGAGGTGGCGTCGGCAACGTTGCCATCATGCCGTTTTGGATTAGGCTTTTCAGGCGATCGCGCTCATCATAGGCAGGAATCCGAGTTGCAAGCTGGTCACTTAACCAACGGTCTAGCGCTTGATAGCTAGCTCCCAAGGCCGCTAAACCCGATGACGATGTCGCAGAATCCTTGGCTACAGCTCCGGATACGGATGGCGCAATCACTGCTCCTGATGCCAGCAGTTGATACCCATCCGAAGACACAATGCCGTTATAGGTCACATCTTCGCGACCACTGTTGAGCGCCCGTGCCCCATCCGCCCAGATGATCAGCTTGGGCAACTGCTCTGGAGTCAGTAACCGCTGCAACACCAACTCCACTACCTGAGCCGTTGCCCCGTTGATTCCGAAGTTAAAAACCGACACATCGGCATACCCCAGTTTAGCTAATGCCTCCGACAAGGCCACCGGATCAACGCCGCGCAGAGCACGGGAACTGCCCACCACGAGCACATCGGGCGGGCCTTCTTCAGCAACCCGCTGATAATAAAGCGCCAATTTCTGATCCAACTGCTGGCTGTTAAAGGTCGGCAAGTCCAGCGTTTTTTCAGCGGTGGCAAGGGCGATGTCTGCGGAGGGCAGAATGGGGCTAGAGGCCAAAATGATCTGCTGGCGCTGACTTGGCGAGGTGGGTATTTCTGTGAATGCCGTATCCGGCGCAGGCTGGGGATCAGGCTCTGCCGCTGGTGCTTGAAACACGGACGCCAACTCTGCTTGCTGCTGGGCGCTGGCTTGCTGGCGATCGCGCTGAAGCAGTCCCGACATGAGCCAGGTGGTTTGTACCGTTAGTAACAATCCCGCCGCTGCCCACACCGAGGCCGCTTTCAAACTTTGGCGGGCAGAGGAGGTGCGTAATCCCGTGGGCTGATCGTTCGCAGGCTGATGCCGAACGATCGCACGGACATCCGGGTGTAGCGTAAAGATCTGCGATCGCACGAGGGCATTTTGCACCTGCTGCACCGTTTGGTGAACCCAGCGCTTTCCGGCAGCCCGAACCTCGGTTGGCGTTACGTCGAGCAGAAAGATGGACTCATTCACCGGAGCCACCAATTCACCCACCAGCGCATCGGTGACCGCAAATTCTGGGGCGGGCTGCGGCACGTAGCGTTCCCGCTGGGCAAAGTCTGATCCGTAGCTCCAGGCCGGACGCTTTTGCCCAGAGCGACGACCATATACCCGCACTCCGGTAATGCTGGGTAAATTTAGCGGTTTTATAAACTTGACGATCGCCCGTCCCACCTGCCGCTGTTCTGGACACACGGCCGCATCACACATCACATGGAGGAGATCATCCTTCGGCAAAAGCTGGACGCGGATGCCCCCCGTCGCCAAATACTGATCCAAGTCCGGATTCAACACTCGACTCAGCAAAAAGGCGATCGCCGACCAATCTTCTGTCTGGGCAAGATCCATCGGCAGTTCCGCCAAGGCCGGATGCATCGACGCTGGCAGATCAAGCCACTGCACCCACGTCGGTTCTGCATCTGCTTGGGGTTGCCCATACAACACCGCCTGCTGAATTCCCTGGGGAGCCAGACTCTCTAAAAGGCTAGCCACACCCGCACGAATCGCAGATTCATCGGGAAGGGTGCTGGGGAGAGATGTGCCCGTACAGAAAAGATGGAGGGTCGATTGCTTGAGCGTAGCCGTAAGTAGACGGGCATTCTGAGCCGTCAGCACTGGTTCAAGAATTCGACTAATCGCTTCTACATCGCCCCAGCGTGCCCATTCCCGCAGACGCTCCTCCTTCGGGGTCAGGTCTACCCACAGCATCCAGTCCGGACGGGTCTCTCCTTGCACCTGAATCTGAACTACGGCATCCCGAAACCCTGTTAGGTTCAAATCTTGCAGTTGCTGCACTAGGGGCTTAGCAATCAGGGATGGAGTCGGGCTGTAGGAGGCGTCGCAGGTAATCCATAGCCGCTGGGTGGGCAGCGACGCCGCATGAGCCGGTTGGAACCCAGCCATCGTCCATACTGGGGCTAGCGCCTCACTAGACACCGCCCGCTCGCTTGCCTTGGCGCTTACATTAACGCCAATGCCAAAACTGCTGAGGGTTTCGCTGAGGTAGCGGGCGATCGCCTCGACATCTCCCCGCTGCGCCATGCTCCGATTGGAGAGCATCAACGACGCATCTGGGACGGCGGGAGGAAAGGCTGGTTCTGGGGACGTGATTTCAGATTGCGCGGTTGAATCTACCGTCTCAGGGGATTCTGTGGACTCAGGCGCAGCTTGAAACCGCTGTTGAAGCCGCTGCCAGTGATAGCTAAGTTGATTTAAATTGAGAGTTTCTTGCCAATCGGGACGAGGCTGCTGGAGCGATCGCCCATATAAAACCACTTGATAGACCGCAGGATGATCGTCCGGCAACAGGTTTGCAAGGGGAGTTGCTTGTAGCGCTTGCAGCACCTTTTGCACCATCTCGTTCTGTACCGGGCACGGATCGGCCTCTAACAAGAGGTGAAGCTGATTTCCTTGCAAGCGATACTTCACCCGCGGATAGGAAGGTTGCCCAAAGACCTGATGCAGCCATCGAGCAATTGGCATCGATGGAGAGGATGTCTTTATCGAACGATTCGCCTGGTTTCGCATTCCAACTTCAACACCACGATTCGGGGATTACGCCATTACGATTCCAACAAGGCCTTGACCTTAAGGCACGCTGCACCCAAAACGGAATTCTTTACGGCCAAAATTTAGCTACTATTACGCTTTGGACTGATGCGCGTCCGGGCGAGATCATCCTAGCATTTCTCTTTCAAAAGGGATCACGCTAAATATAGAAGTTATTTAGCCATGCAGCTCAGCTCATCCACTATTGACAGGCTCATCCCCATAAACGAACCGGGCTGAGAGATGATCTTAGCCCGGTTTATATTCTAATGATGCTCTTTTGAGCAAATACAAAAAATTTATCGCCCTCGTTCACGGCGGCGGCGATCGCGCCATTCCACCGTGGTTAAGTAGGCAATCCCCCCTGTAAACACCAGCATTAAGAGGAGCGACAGGGTTGCCAGAACCGTTAAAGGGGTCAGTTCAATACTCATGAGCAGAGGGTAGTTAGAGTCCGTTGCGTGCCCACACCACCATCGAGATGGAGAAGCTAAATACAACCAGAAGCCCAACCCAACCTAAGGTCAAAATATCCATTGCTTTTATTCCAATCGCTAACAAAACGCTCTAGTACTCTCGATCATAGTCCAAAGTCTGCCCTTTTTAGCGGAGGACTGCTGAGAAAAGTCGAGTCTTCCGCATCGGTTAGGGTGCAGGATTGGGGGGACGGGCGATCGCCCCTCGTGCCAGCAAACTGGTCACTAAGTGTAGGGACAGGGCGGGATCGTGGGTAAAGGTGGCGTTGGTAAAAACCGTGCCTCGCGAATCTGTCCATTTGAGGATTGCGTCTTCAAGGTGTGCGTTGGAGAAATCTGCGTGCGATACATCAGCTCCGGCAAAATTAACACCCGTGCAATCGGCTCCGGCAAAGTTGGCATAGCTGAGGTTCATGCCCTGGAGATTGGCATGGCGGAGATTAGCACCCCTGAGATCCGGCACGAGGTCGGGATATTGCCGCCGCCAATCGTTCCAGGGGTCGGCTCCAGCGTTCAACCAGGTTAGATGCTCCGCATTCGCCATACCGAACTTAACCTTGCCCCTCCATCACATCCGGAAATTGTCTCCCAAATAGTACTGCCGCACCAAGGGATTGCTGTAGAGTTCTTCGGCGGTGCCTGCGGCCAAAATTTGACCATCGCGCATGATGTACGCCCGATCGGTAATCGCCAACGTCTCGCGTACGTTGTGGTCGGTAATCAAAATTCCCATTTGGCGATCGCGAAATCCCGACAGGATTTCTTGAATTTCCGCCACCGCAATCGGATCGACTCCGGTGAAGGGTTCATCCAAGAGCAAAAACTTAGGGCCATCCATACCCGAGGCGAGCGATCGCGCCAATTCCGTCCGCCGCCGCTCCCCACCGGACACGTACGCGCCCTTGGTTTGCGCCACTTTTTCCAGGCGAAATTCTTGCAGCAAGTGATCCAATCGCTTTTGCCGCATCGACTTCGGAACGCCCGTTTGCTGTAGGACAAGGCGAATATTGTCTTGCACCGACAGGTTCCGAAAAATGCTAGGTTCCTGGGCGAGGTAGCCAATCCCTAGGTGCGCTCGCCGATGTATGGGCAGGTTGGTAATGTCTTTATCATCCAGCCACACCCGTCCCTGATTGGGGCGTTCCAGCCCTGTGGTGATGTAGAACGTCGTTGTCTTACCCGCTCCGTTGGGGCCAAGCAAACCGACAACCTCGCCTTGCCGCACCGACAGACTCACCCGCGAAACAACCGTCCGGCGACCGTAGGACTTATGTACATTTTCCAACGCAATTTTCAAGACGCGACCCTCAACTACGGACTCAGCAGCGTTTTGAATTCTGGCTTCGGGTTAAATTCCTCAGCCGGAGCAGTCGTAGCCGCTGGCGAAGCCGTATCGGGAACGAGATAAATGGATTGCACCTGTTGGCCTACATCCGGTTCAGCCACAAAGCGTCCTTCATCGATCAAATACGTCACCACCTCACCACGCAAGCTGTTCCCTTCCTGAAGCACGTACACATCACCGCTGAGAACAATTCGCTGTTCGCGGCTGTAGTACTGCGCCTCTGCCGAAGTCGCCTGAAGTTGACGGGCGGGATAATCGATCTGGACATTGCCGCGAGCCGTAATCACTCCAGTAATGGAATTAGCCTCCTGAATATCGGAACGTAGAGTCATAGGCTGATTTCGGGTTTCGCGTGCCTGGGCGATCGCCGGACGGGCAGTTCCAAAAGACACCCCGCCCAGCAACGCCATTCCCAACACAATGCTCCCCCATTGCCGCATCCGGCCAGACCGATTAATACATCTGTTTTCCATGAATCGAAGGAAGCCATCCATAGGTTTCACATGCGGAACTCGCGTATCATTCCAATTAAACATCATCTGGTAGAACTTACGCACTTGCGCGATTCAGAAGCCTAACACCGAATGTTCGGGGTACGATCATTCGGCCTTTCAAGAGATAGCGTACAGGGCGCACTACCTCCTGAAAGGGCTGTAGGCTATAACCTTGATCGCTCGGCTTTTGTCTACACTAGCACCGTAATGATTGGTCGTTTTACTGGTAGTGATGCAGGGTCGCTAGCAATTGTTTCCGGCAAGCCATCCATTGCATCAGGATTAATTTGAGCGGCGATCGCCCCAACCTGATCCGGACCGCTTTGCTGGAGGGTGGTTAGTAGGCGATCGCTCTGATCAATCAACTGCTCCACATCGATGCCAAAATACTCCGGCTGATACGGAACCAAGCGGCTAATACCCTCACCCAAAAGAATGACCGCACCTTTCCAATTCAAGTTACCCAAATGATAAAGCGCAACGGCAACTTGCAGCACCCCTTGCAGAAACGCTTTATCCGGGGCAACGGCCTCCATCCAAATCGCTTCGAGGGTGTCGTGGCAGTCGTAGAACTGGCCGTGGTTAAATTGTTCAACGCCACGCCAAAAATCTGCGGGGATTGTATCGGTCATGCGATCGCGCTAGGGTTTTGTCAGTCTTTTTACTCTAGCGCGGAATCTCGCAGAATCAGATGAACCACGATTTCCTGATGTTTTTGGGTGGCATTGGTGTTTTGATGACCTACCTCATCGTGTCTGCCGCCACGGAAATGGGGACAAAGCTGCCCTGGAGAAAATCATCGGCAGACAACTCAGAGGAGAAGTAAATCGGGAGCATCCCACATTGGCAAATTGATCAATGTCTGGAGTGCGGGCATCTTGCCCGCGAGCGGGACGCTCGCACTACCCGTACAAAATTGGGATGCTCCCAGTAAATCTCTAGCTGGAATCCATGGATAGCTTGTTCACTATCGGCGGGAAGGGGCGATCGCTCATGGCCTGAATCGATGCCCACGCTCGACGGATTCCGTGCCTCAAGCCATTATGCGTCGATGAATGAGGCTTCGGTAACAGGTCGGCACTCGATCCTTTGGAATCCTGAACAGATGAGGAATTACGGTCTTTATGAGGAGATTCCGTAACTGGAGTAGATCCTTCGGAGGGTTGATCTGGATTGGGATTACGGCCTTCTCGTTCTAATAAGCTTATATCTTGATCGAGCGTTGTTAGGTAAGCAGGGTGCCATAAGTCCTTGTGGCGATAGAGAGAACTGCCACCAATCCCGTATTCTGTTAATGCTTTAAATCGATCTGTAATCTGAACTGGTAGAGAATTCTGATTCAAAAGATCTGCAATCGCATTCCGGATCTTTTCTCGTGCTGTTTTTTCCTGTTGAGTATTCCACTGATTTCTAGAGTTTTCCACAGATGTGGAATTCCCAGATTTTAGACGTTCAAGATTGGACTGAGAATCTTCTTTAGAAACTCCGTAAGGAAAATAGCGGCTGGATTCAACACACCGAGTCCATTCTGCCGCTCGTTGTTCTAGTTCATGTTGATGGTTACACCAATCCGAATAGCCGGGTAGAGACTGGGCGATCGCCACAATTTGATTCGTTAACTCCTGCCCGCTCAGCGGTTTTCCACCTTCCAGAATGTGATGGAACACGTAGGTACGCAGAGCAATGCGACCGAGTAAATGATTGGTTTGACCGCGACCCGTCCAACCTTGCTCTAGTTCTAAATTCAAATCCGCTAAGAACTTCTCTGCCCGATTGGAAACAGGTCGTCGTAGAGTGTTTTGTTTCGCAACACAGCGTTCTAGAACACGGAGGTCTAACCCATTACGCTGCTGAGCCTGACGCCATTGGTGAACAAATCGGGTTTCGCTACTCCAAATCGGTGCAAAATCCTCATCTAGCAAGTAGGAGCCTGCCTGCATGGGTAAACGGTGGGCGTGGAACAGTGCAAGCTGCTCGCTGAACGGACGCACATTAGGGAAAATTTCGAGCTGTCCAGGTTTGAGACAAAAGCCTGCGCCTTCCAGATGGGAGGCAAGGGCGATCGCCAGTTTCCAGGACGTACAAGCCGTTGGAAACGGTAGGTAAAGATGAATTCCACCACTATCGCTAGAGGTACAGGCGATCGCTTCAACTAAGCCCAACGGTTCGAGGGCATCCAAGATCTGGGCGATCGCATAGGGTGCGTGGTGGGGGTGATAGGAACTCGTAGCATCAATGTCGATTAAGGCGTACTGGGTCGTTTTCCCAAAGCGCACACCATACAAGGCATTGCCCTGGCGAATCTTGCGATCGGAGAGGGGATATCGACGCTCGGTGCGCCATTGGGGAGAATGTCCCGGATCGGGATAGGGCGCGTAGATGTAGTCGAAGCGATGCGGAAACAGGGAGAGAAACGTGTCTCCTCTCTCGTGGATGTATTCAAACGGCTGAACCGCTGCTTCCACTAGATATCCCTGTCTTTCACGTAAAGGCAGAGAAATAATGCCAGATTTAGCGTTAGGACGTTGGGCCGGTGATCTTTACTTCTTTCTTAGAAAGTCTCAAGTCTGTAAACTCCTGCGAATTCAGGGGTTGAGAATTGCAGCGTGAACCGATCCGGATTGAAACGTGTCTCGATCCAGAACTGATCAGATCCCGATCAGGAGTTTTTTGTCTCACGCTCAAAGCCTTGGCTGACAAAGGATTGCTGCCATTTTTTTCCATTTTTTTGAAGTGAGACAACTTGGATGTAACGCTGAACCGTCCCAGCCCAGAACGGATCGATTCGACCTAGCGCGATCGCCCTAAGTTGTCTCATGGTAACGATCAGAGCGATCGCCCAGTCTTTCTAAAAAACAACAGAATTTTCATGCTTGAGTGAGTGGATTCGGAACAAGTTGTCTCACGAAGGCGCAAAGCGAAAAGACGTACTACTCTGGAGTATCTAGAGCTTCAAATGCTTGCTCTATAAGCTTTTTAGAGGAAAAGTTAAAGCTGGAGGGGCGATCGCCTGTGATCGAATCAGGATGGAATTGTCTTAAAAAAGACAAGAATCGATGACGATCGGTGCAAGACATGAGGTGAGCAGATTCGGAAAAAGTTGTCTCAAGGATAGACGCAACAAAAACCGGGATCTCCTAGTAATGGAAACCCCGGATTAAGGCTCTATGGGCGAGTGTAGAGATAGGGAGTACCCGTCAATCAATGCTGATGCGGGTCGGCCCCGATCCATTGCTAGGCGTGCTACCCGTGGGAGCAGCAAGCTTGCGATAGTCTGCATAGAGGCGATCGCGCCAATCCCAAAACACTTGATACGCCGGATTATCCGCTAACCCAGGCACCCCCTTCCCCTTAATCGATTCCGGAATCTTCAAGTACTGCCCCGCCGGAAACTTGGTGTACATGCTCAATCCAGCGACGGCAAAATCTGCCAGGGTTGGCGAGTCGGTGACTAAATAGGGGCGATCGACCAAAAGGGCGCTCAGGGATTCCAGATTTTGCTGCATGGTTCCGTGAGCGGTTTTCAGCACATCAGCCGTGAGGCCGACACCCAGCCCCAGCACATCGAAGAGACCCGCCGGGACAGCCCCCACCAAGGTTTTCAAAAAGTCGGGAGTACCTGTGGGCAAAACGGCAGTGCGCCAATCTGGATGTTGACCAAATGCGCCCAGCATCACTTTTCGCCCGTTGGTGCCCATCGACTCGTCTGCCCATTCCTCGAAAATAAAGCACATCGCCCGCTGAATTGGATCGGCAGGAATAATCGGCTTATCTGGATATTTTTCGTCTAGGTATTTGGCGATCGCCGTTGAATCGGCAATGATTTCAACCCCATCCTTTAAGACCGGAACCTGGCGTTGACCGGACATTTGATACAGATCCAGTTGTCCGATCCCTGGCGTCACCTCAATCGTTTTGTACTCTAAGCCTTTGTAGTCCAAAATCAGGCGAATTTTTTCGCAATAGTGCGATAGCTCAAACTGATATAGCTCAATCATGGTATAAATCTCGTCAATCTCTCTGTAGCAGGTTTTTCAGTGCGGCATTACGATGCCTGATTCAACTCTTGGTCATTGGCCTCATTAGCGGTTTGTGATTCCCAGGTATGAACCCAGTGGTAAATCAACACGCCAAAGATGAGCAGATTAATGGCAAATAGAAGACATTTGCTCCAAGAGGCATGGTGAATAATTTCGTACACTTCAACGGGAAGTAGCAATCCCACCAGCGTAATAAATAGCGGATCGGCCCAGCGTTTGCCCAACCAAAGTCCGGTTGCGGCGATCGCCACCAGCAATCCATACGCACCAGACACCCGTGCCACCAATTTGAGGGTAGCGGTTTGGGAATTGGTAACGGTTTCCAGAATCCAATGCACTAAGCCGTATTCTCCGTTTACGAGGTAGTCGTTTGCCCAAACGGTAACTTGGTCATAGTTGCGCCAGCTAAACGCAGAAATGACGGAAACGATTAGCAGAACCACCGCAAATAGGGCTTTCTTGATAATGACAATCTTTAAGAGTAAGGACGGAGAAGCTGATTGACTGGTCATAGTACTGATGCTGAGTTTTGAGTTTTCAATTTTGAGTTAACGGAACGCCACGATGGATTAACAGCCTAGGCTATCAAAGGTCGATACTCCAGTGACCGGATTCACGCCCTCCGCCCGTTTACACAGTTGCTTCAACTCGTAGCGATCGAGAATGGCGTTGGTGAAATCGGCTCCCGTAACGGTTACATCTTCAAAACTGGTGCGGGAAATGGTGGCGTCTTCCAAAATGGCATTCGTCAAATCTGCCCCCACCCAAAACACTCGATCCAGCAGGGTTCCAGTCAAGTTTGCGCCGCGCAGATTGGCATCCAACATTACGCCTTTGGTGAACATACTGTTGGTGAGGTCTGCCCCTTCAAAGTTGATGTTTCGCATTTCGGCGGCGATAAAGTTTTTGCCCGATAGGTTCTGGCCGGAAAAGTCCACATCATTGAGGTTGGCATTCGAGTAGTTCACCGTATCCTCTTGGGCGATCGCCATCGTCGGCGTGAAAACCATCCAGGCGATCGCCAACACCATTGCTATCAAAACTCGTAATTCCCAGCGCATCCCTTGCTTCATACTCAAAACCACCGTGTTCCCTAATGAATCCTTCTTCTCCCATTGTGGCGTAGATCGGCTTGGAAGTTGGGCGAACTGAATCAAATGGTCGTATTTCCTATTGGGGCAATATTTCAGAAGCAGACGATCGAGCGTTACGGGTGATTACGCTAGAGGATGAAGAAACCGTTCACAATGCTTTCTTTGACCGTAACTTTTATAAACGACAACAACGAGGTGAAGAACCCTAATGAAAATTCAATAAGTAGAGAGTCCTAACTAAACGTAGCTCTGGAACCTAGAAAGCTCGGTATACCGTTCTCAGGACATCGTTTAATTCAGGTTACCCACTTATTACCGAAGCTCTGGCCTACGATAAACATTTTGAGCAAGCAGGCTTCATTGCCCTACTCCGATAGCAGCAGATGGTGATCTACACAGTGCTAAGACGATAATTTGGCCGCGTGGTTGCGGGCTAGGTCTTCAATGCTCATTTGCTCATACTGCTCAAACGGCTGGTGAATCCAGGGGTTATCGGCTAAATATTCCACGTAATAATCCGGCTTAATCACCGAGCAATCCTTATACCACAGGACAGCTGTGCGAACGTCTTCAGTATAAAACCCGTATTTGCGATCCAGCCAGTCCAGGGATTTCTTAAGCGTCACCCCCGAATCCACCAGATCATCCACAATCAACAGGCGACTGCCGAGATTGGGAGTGGTCATGGTGAGGTCGCGGGAAAACGTAATCGAGCCGCGTACCCGATTTCCCGGGCCACCGTAAGAGGATGTGGCGAGGATGGCGAGGGGCACATCAAAAATGCGGGACAAGATGTCGCCAACCCGTAGGCCACCTTTGGCAAGACAGAGCAGTTGATTAAACTCCCACCCCGATTCGTACACTTGAACAGCAAGGCGTTCAACGGTGTGGTTGTAGTCCTCCCAAGACACAAAAAAATCTGACATGGCTAGTACGAGTGGCTAAGGTGAAATGTCGAAGCACAGGACGCCTATTGACTTTTCCGAGAACGAAAACGGGTTAAGACTTACCAACCTTTCCGTTTCCGAGACTGAAAAGCTCGATAAGATCATGAGAATCATACACTGCGATGCTGGTTCGCTTGTAGCCCGACGATACATCTCCTCTACAAGGTTGGCTGACAGATCGTTTCTGAGGCTGATCCAACTCGCTTCAGCGGGGGCGATCGTCTTTCCCGAATCTCCAATTCTCCTTGTTACCGTTTTCTAAAAATCTATGACTGAATCGTTGCCACCGTCTACCGCGAAACCCCTAAACCTCAGTACGAAACTGGCCTATGGTGCTGGAGACTTAGGGCCAGGGATGACTGCAAACCTAATGGCGTTTTCGCTGCTGTATTTTTTGACCAACGTGGCGGGGTTGAATCCGGCGATCGCCAGTCTTGCCGTACTCATTGGTAAAGTCTGGGACGGGGTGAATGATCCGATAGTCGGTTTTTTGAGCGATCGCACTCAGTCCGACAAAGGACGACGCCATTCCTGGATGATTTGGGGATCGGTTCCCTTTGGACTGGCTTTCTTCTTTATGTGGCTGGTGCCCGATTGGTCGCCAATGCTCAAATTTATCTACTACGCGGCGGTGGTCGTCATCTTCGATACGGCCTACACCGCTGTTAACTTGCCCTACGCTGCCTTAACTGCTGAGTTAACCAAAGATTACGACGAACGTACTGAACTAACCACCTTTCGGCTATCGTTCTCGCTGTTTGGGGCGGTGTCGGTGTTGGCGTTGGGATTGGTGCTGAGTCTGCTGATTCCCAATGCGCAGCAGCAGTATGTTGTGCTGGGATTACTATGTTCGGTGATTGCTGTCCTAGCCCTGCACTGGTGCATTTGGGGCACGATGAACCGCGCAAGGTTGCTTGGCCTGATGGATGTGGCTGAGTTGGACTTGGATACATCGGGTGACTTGCCCCTCACCCAACAAATTGCGATCGCCTTTCGCAATCGTCCCTTTCTCTTTGTCGTTGGGATTTACCTATTCTCCTGGCTGGGATTGCAGGTCACCGCTGCCGTGATTCCCTTCTATGTTGTCAACTGGATGCGGTTGGATTCCTACTTTCCGGCGGCGTTAACCGTGCAAGGAACGGCGATCGGGATGATCTTTATCTGCAATATTCTCAGCAAGCGAGTGGGTAAACGGGGATTGTATTTTATGGGGGTGGGATCGTGGATTCTGGTGCAATCGGGACTCTTTTTCCTACAGCCGAATCAGGTGGGATTAATGTACTTTCTGTGTGTGCTCGTTAGCTTTGGGGTAGCAACCACCTACCTGGTGCCTTGGGCGATGCTGCCCGATGTGATTGAACTGGATGAGTTGCAAACAGGGCAACGTCGGGAAGGAGTGTTTTACGCCTTTATGTCGTTGCTCCAAAAGGTGGGCTTGGCGCTGGGCATTTTTTGTGTGGGGGTGGCGCTGTCGGCAGCAGGTTTTGTAGAGGCGACGCCCGGTCAGCCGATTCCCGCACAGCCGGATTCCGCACTGTTGGCGATCCGAGTGGCGATCGGCCCTTTTCCAACGGTGTGTTTAATTCTAGGCATGATCTTGGTGTACTTCTATCCCATTACTCGTGAAGTCCACGAAGAAATTCTCCTGAAGCTCCGGGCGCGACGGGAACAGCAAGATCAGGATGAATAGAAATTGGATGTTCTACGCCTGGGACTCGTCGGCGTTTTGCACCAGATTCATGGCAGGTAAACCAATATCCTCACTGACGGGGAAGCGATCGATCGCCCGAATGGCATCGCGCGCACTGGTTTTTAGATTTGCTGCAAGATAGGGAACGTGGGGAATTTGGGATAGGAAATCAGCCGTGCGTCGTAAGATTCGCACAATATCGCCCTCGTCTAGGGAGGTGTTGGCGCATAGCTCCCCCCAGTCTTCGCCCAGTGCCCACTGTTCAACCAGGCCAATCCAGTCCACTTCCATCCACACCGGGAAGGAGACGTTATAGCGCCGCTGAATTTGGAAGAGGCGATGGCGAATACCACGGAGGCCACCCAAAGCCATATCCACATCTCGGGAATGGTTGTAGCGTGCCCAGGTATCCGGGCGGGACACTTCTGTAACAAGGGCGGCACAGACGGCGGCAAGCTGATGGGGGGTCAGGTCATCGAGCTCACCAGAGGCGAGGGCGAGTCCTAACCACAGTTCGTTATCACCCCGAATAGCAGCGGCCATTTCACCCAGGGGCGTCGGTTCTATCCCTTCTAGACAGTTGAACTGTTGCAGGATCGTCATCAGGGTCAGAAATTCCTGCCAGTAGCGCTGGGTGTATTTATGGAGCTTGGTGCGGCGATCGCTCAATTCCTCTTGGATCTTTTCAATCCGCTTTTGTCGCTTCAGTAAGTTACTAGGGTTGCCCCATTGCCGCGCCGGATGGGATTGCAACTGTTGCTCCACCGCCGCGACCCGCTCTATGTATTCCTGCACTTCGGGCGCGATGTCTGCGGTGGGGGGAATCGGCGGGATCTGCTGGGCGATCGCCTGGGTGGTGTCGTCACCGCTGCGGGACTGTCCTGGTTTCATGGGCATATCGGGTGGGGGATTGAGCGTATCGACCCGCGCAATCCGGGGAAACTCGGCATGAAAACCGACCACATCTGCGGTGGCCACCACATACCAGCGGTTATCGTGCCCAATGCACACCAGATAGGGAGCTTGACCCGGACTAGGGACTTTGGTGACCAGCACTGCAGGTA
>JACYMB010000233.1 GCA_015272205.1 Synechococcales cyanobacterium T60_A2020_003
GTAGGCGATAAATAACCCAATTCCGGCTGCAGTTGCATGACGGATGCAGTCTGGAATCGCTTCCACAATCTGAGTCCGAATATTACCCAGGGTAAGGCCAACAAAAATCAAGCCTTCAATGAGAACGGCGGCCAGGGCAATGCGCCAGTTCACGCCGCCCTCTAGCACGACGGAAAAAGCAAAGTAAGCATTCAATCCCATGCCGGGAGCCAGCGCAAAGGGATAGTTAGAATAGAGTCCCATGACTAGCGTGGCGATCGCCGCTGACAGAGCCGTTGCCATCACAAGTTCACCAAATAGATCGCCCGATGCCTGTAGAAAGATCGCGTTGGATAGAATGCCAGGATTCACCACCAGAATATACGCCATCGTAAAAAAGGTCGTGCATCCAGCCACGATTTCCGTGCGGAACGTCGTGCCTAACGATGAAAACTGAAAGAATGTCGCAATTTTGTCGCTTAGGGATGGCGCGATCGCCACCGCATCCGTTTCTTCGCGCTTCTCCTCAGACTTCGGAGAATAGGGCGGTTGGGGATCCGGACTCATAGCCTTACTTACCTCAGGTACACACTCGGGTAAATTATTGCACTTACCCTCGTTTTTTTTGGATACCTCGATACAGTAGGCGGATGGGAGGGAGGGAGCGATCGCAAACCATTACCGCTCATCAAGCATCCATTCTGAGGCTGATTGCCCTAGAACCGTTCAGACTACTGCTTAGGCTTCAGCAATTGCTCCACAAAGTTGGTGTACACATCGCCGCGAATAAAATCTGGAGATTCCAAAATCCGCTGATGAAAACTAATGGTGGTCGGGAGTCCAGTAATCGCACACTCTCGCAACGCCCGCCGCATCCGTACAATCGCGGCCGGTCGGGTCGGCCCCCACACAATCAGCTTCCCAATCAACGAATCGTAATAAGGAGGAATCACATAATCCGTATATACATGGGAATCCATGCGGACTCCGGGGCCACCAGGGGGCAAATACCCATTAATGCGTCCGGGGCTAGGCCGGAAGTTATGATCCGGATCTTCCGCATTGATCCGGCACTCAATCGCGTGTCCTCGCAGTTGGACTTGGTCTTGGGTAAAGCGCAGGCGTTCCCCTTGGGCAATCCGGATTTGCTCGGCAATTAGATCGAGCCCCGTCACCATTTCTGTGACGGGATGTTCAACCTGGATGCGGGTATTCATTTCCATAAAGTAGAAATTGCCGTGGGCGTCTAGCAAGAACTCCACGGTTCCTGCCCCCATGTAGTTGATCGCCTTTGCCACCTTGACCGCGGCTGCCCCCATCTTGGTGCGCAGCTCAGGGGTCAGAGCCGGACTCGGAGCCTCTTCCAGTAATTTTTGGTGACGCCGCTGAATCGAGCATTCCCGCTCGCCCAAATGCACCACATTGCCAAAGCTATCCGCCAGAATTTGAAACTCAATATGGCGAGGTCGTTCAATAAACTTTTCCAAATAAACGCCGGGATTGCCAAAGGCCGCCTCAGCCTCTCCTTGCGCGGCATTGAACGCCTGCACGAGATCGCCTTCACTACGAACGAGGCGCATACCCCGCCCACCGCCGCCCGCCGTCGCTTTAACCATGACGGGATAGCCAATTTCCCGGGCAACCTCGATCGCCTCTTGGTCATCCTTTAGTAAACCTTCACTACCAGGCACCGTGGGCACGCCCAGACGCTTCATGGTGTCCCGGGCGGTGGACTTATCGCCCATGGACAGCATGGATTCGGGCGAGGGGCCAATAAAGGTAATTTGGTGATCCGCACAAATTTCAGCAAATCGGGCATTTTCGGCTAAGAAACCGTAGCCGGGATGAATGGCACTCGCGTTCTTAAGAAGGGCAGCGGCAATGATGTTAGGAATATTGAGGTAACTTTTACTACTGGGAGGTTCGCCGATACACACTGCCTCATCCGCCAACTGAACATGGAGGGCGTGGCGGTCAATCGTAGAATGTACGGCCACCGTGGCAATGCCCATCTCTTCACAGGTGCGGAGAATGCGGAGCGCGATCTCTCCTCGGTTCGCAATTAGGATTTTGGAGAACTGCATCGTCTAGCGTTCTAAGCAAAGATCATTGGCGATCGCGCCGCTGCTAGTCGGCTAAACTCGCAATGATGGACAGTAGATAATCCTATCATGCAGGCGATTGCGCTGGGCAATGCAAATCCGTTGGCGTGAGCAGGCCACGTCAGAATTCTCCTTGCCAGATACAGCGTTCCTACGTGATTTATGAAAAAGATGAGTTGTGAAATGTGCGCCCCGACGGGGCGCACATTTCACAATCCAAATAGGATTGCTATAGCTAGGAATCCCTCGGATGCTGATGAGGCGTTCATCGCATTAATCGACCAACCGGACTCGCCCAGTGCGCAAATCGTCTAGGACTTGGTTCACTTGGTGGCATTCCTGGGTCAAAACCGGACACTGCAGCGCAGCAGAGGTGAGATACAGGTAGTCCTGACGAGTCATCTCATGAGTTGTGAGACTCTTCTCTAGAATTTGATGAATCGACCACGGTTTATTCCGAAGTCCCAGAGACACATTTAGCATTCAGCAGTTCACCCCTATGCACAGTACGTAACCATTTCTATATTCTGTTTCCCCAGGAGATAGCCCCTGTAGATGTCGTCATACCCGAATATATCTATCGTGCCCTCAGCGTCGAAGTTTCCTACCGTAGGGGTATGAACTATCCGTAAATAATCAATAAATAATTTGTGAAAATCTGGGTACTGGCTGCTAAAGCTAGGGCTGCACCTCAACCGCTAAGATCAGACATATACAAATCTCGATACGCTAAACTTCGTTGCGGCTTCTTAGATTTAGGACGTATCCCGTGCACATTTATCGCTTACCTGCCCGTTCAGATAACTACATCTTTGTTTTGCATGACCCTCAGCAGAATACGGCTGCCGTCGTCGATCCGGCAGATGCGGAACCTGTGCTCGCTTGTCTCGAATCCCTATCGGCGCAGCTCGTCGCCATTTTTAATACCCATCACCACCATGACCATGTGGGGGGCAATCTCAAACTTTTACAGCACTTTCCAAACGCGATTGTGTACGGGGGCGCAGGCGATCGCCACCGCATTCCTAAACAACAGGTCTTCTTAGAAGAGGGCGATCGCGTTTCGGTCGGCGATCGCGTTGGTCAGGTGTTTTTCGTGCCGGGTCATACGCGTGCCCACATTGCCTACTACTTCCCGCCCGTAGTCGAGGGAGAAATCGGTGAGCTCTTCTGTGGCGATACGCTCTTTGCAGGCGGATGCGGGCGGTTGTTTGAAGGCACTCCGGCGCAAATGGTCGAGTCGCTCGGCAAACTGCGGTCGCTTCCAGACACGACCCGCGTATGGTGTGCCCATGAATACACGCTCAATAACTTACGCTTTGCCCTCACGGTCGATC
>JACYMB010000234.1 GCA_015272205.1 Synechococcales cyanobacterium T60_A2020_003
ACTTCCCCTGAGACTGGTACACATTGCCCAAGTTGTTGAGGGTTTGGCCTTCCCCTTGGACATCCCCGAGCTGACGACAGATCGCTAGGTCTTGCTCATAGGCGGCGATCGCCGCATCCCACTTCCCCTGAGACTGGTACACATTGCCCAAGTTGTTGAGGGTTTGGCCTTCCCCCTGTACATCCCCGATCTGACGAAGGATGGCTAAGGATTGCTCATAGGCGGCGATCGCCGCATCCCACTTCCCCTGTAACCGGTACACAATGCCCAAATTACCGAGAGTTTGGCCTTCCCATTGCTGATTTCCTGCTTGACGGGCCACCGACAGCGCCTGTTGATGGGTCGTCATCCAGTCCCCCCAGTACCCACGCAAGTTGAAAAAAGAGGTAAGATTCGCAGCCAGATCTATGGATATCTGCTCCTGCTGAGTTTCGGTTGCCCAAGTAAACGCCTGCACCAAGGTAGGACGTTCCGTCTCAAACCAGGCCAGCGCTTGCTGAAGCAGCATAGGTTCCAGGTCTTCTGCTGATAGCGTTTCGCCTCCCTGCGAGTCCGCTGCCCACTCAGTCACCCAGGATTCCGCCCACTGCCGTCGCCGCACCGGATTCAGGGCATTTTCCCAAAAATCTGCTCTATCCCCACACCACTGCACCAGTCGCCCCTTCGCCGCCAACACCGCCGCCGCATCCGTCAGTTGCTCCCGCGCAAACAGCCGCATCAAATCGTGCAATGTATACCGCCCCTCACGATCCCCATGCAAGGGATCCACGAACCGACCATCAACGAGCGCCTCTAGGGCATGCTCCACCTGGGTCAGCGGTTCCTGGATCAACGGTTCCAAAATGGCAGTGCCAAAATCCCCCGGCAACAGCCCCAACCAACCAAACAGCCGCGCCGCATCCCCATCCAGTTCCCGATAGCTCAGCTCAAAACTCGCCCGCACATCCAAGCTTTCCAACCGCAACTGATCCAACCGTTGCCGCTCATCCGCCAACCGCTGAGCATACTCCGCCAGTCGCTTGTTCTGCCACGATCGCTTGCCCAACGTCGCCGCCGCAATCTGCACCGCCAGCGGCAACCGCCCACAATAGCCCACAATCTGCCGTGCAGCATCCTGCTCCGACCGCACCCGCTCCGGCGGCAACACCGTTTCCATCAACGTCAGCGCCTCCCCTTCCGCCAACGCCTCCAAATTCCGATGCCGAACCCCCACCAACCCATCCAACTGCCGCCGACTGGTGATCACACAGCCCCCCACCCCCGGCAGCAGATCCTGCACCTGGCTACTACTGGCCGCATTATCCAGCACCACCAACGTGGGCGATTCCGCCACCTTCGAGCGATACAACGCCACCCGATCCGCCTGCTCCGGGGGCATCTGAGCCGGATCATCCACCCCCACCATCCGCAGCAAACTCTCCAACGCCGATTCCACCGTCAGCGGTTGCTCACTCGCGCCCCGCAAATCCAGATACAGTTGCCCCCCCGGAAACTGAGCCTTCAGCCGATGCGCCACCCGCACCGCCAACGCCGACTTACCCACCCCCGGCATCCCGGCGATCGCCACCACGCGACCCTCTTTCAAATCCGCCTCAATCTGTTGAATCTCCACCGCTCGCCCGACAAAATCCGGTGGGTCATGGGGTAACGACTCCCGCGCCAACTCCGGCGATCGCGGCATCTGCGTGATCTGATTCAGGATTTCCACCTTGGCGATCGCCATTCCACCCGACATCTGAGCGATCACCTGGTTGTTATTACCCTTCACCTCTTGCCGAATATTAGGGTTTTGGTTCGGAGCCTCAGAATCAGTGGACACAACCCTGTTTCTCCAGTCCTACAGGTTCACATTGCCCGTGATGTTGCCAATCACCTTCCCACCCGTCACCTGACCAATCACCTGATTCTGATTTCCCGTCACGTGCTGCACAATCTGGATTCCCGGTGTGCCATCCGGCGCATCTTCCTCCATGATTTGGGCGATCGCCTTCGCCAGTTCCGGATCACTCTCCAAAATCTTCTTCAACTGCAACCGCAACGCCGCTTGAGCATCCGCATCATCAGGAGCTTTCGCCACATCGTCCACTGCTTCTTTCGCCGCCTCTTTCGCTTCCACGTTCGGAAACAGCTTTTCCCAAATCGCCCCAGCCTTCTTCAAAGCGTTCTCAGTGAGTTTAGAACCTGCGGTCTCACCCGATGTTGTCGCTGCGCCTTCTAATACTTTGCCGCCTAACGTGATCAAGGTGGGGAGGAAGGGAGCGAGAAACGCAGTCAGGGTAGCGGGATCCATAAACAACTCCTCAGATGGGAAGCAGGTATCGTTATAGTCCAGTGTATCCGTGAATTTCCGTTATTACCCCATTAAAGCGTGAACATTCAGCGGATCAGGAAACATAACTCCTAGACGAGTGCTTTTCCAAAATTTGCCCTTGCCCGACTCGAAGATGGACAGGAACAGTCACAAGTCCTAGCAAGAACTTATTTTTGAGACGGTGATGAGGCTTGCTCCAGCTTTTGACCAATCTTGGGTTCCGTTCCGGCCAGCAGTCGCTGAATATTTTGGCGATGGCGCAGAATGACATACACCCCACCCAGCAAGGCAATCAACTGATAGGGGATGGGCTTTTGAAAAGCAACCATGAGGATCGTACCTGCGATCGCCGCCATGATCGACCCCAGCGACACAATCCGAAACACCGCCAGCACCACACTAAATACCGCTAAGGACAGCAGGCCGACCACAGGGGCGATCGCCAAAAAAACGCCCAAACCAGAGGCCACCGATTTGCCACCCTGAAACCCCAGCCAGACGGATTTACTATGACCGATTAAGACCATAATCCCCGCTAGCATAATCACCCAGGGTTTCCAAATCTCTGGGGTGACGGTAGCCGGGGCGATCGCCAAAACCGATGGAGCCGCATAGACAACACGCACGAGGGCGATCGCCGCAACGGCCTTCAAAATATCAACCAGCAGTACCACGATCGCAGGGCCTTTCCCCAGGGTACGCAGCACATTCGTTGCCCCCGTTGATCCTGAGCCTTCCGTCCGCAGGTCAATGCCTTTGAGCAGTTTTCCGGCAAGGTACCCCGTCGGGAGAGAACCCAACAGGTAGGCTGCCAGTAACAGGCCAGCGTTGATCAAAAGCCATGTTGTCATCGGACGCTCCTACAGCACAGGGGGACGGGTGGGATCGGGTGCAAACGTTAGCCAAAGCGGAAACTGAAGTAAGGATAGGTTGATCACCTCTTCGGCTTCATCCACAATGATCAGCGGCAACTGTCCCCGCTGCACGAGGCGATCGGCGCGTTGGGCTAGGGGTTCCGGTGCTTCAAAGAGCATGACGCCCTGTTCTGCCCCAAAGTCGCCTCTAGAAATGCCGAGGCAATCTTGCAATCCCCGTCGCCATTCCCCCAAACGCTCTGGAGAATTTGCTAATACCAGGGTATAAAGCCGTTCACCGTACAGTTCTACCAGAATGGAAATGACCGCTGAGGCCACCAGAATATTCTGAAGCCGCGATCCGGTGCTGCGGACGGCTCCCCGTCCTCCCAAGTCAAAGAACCATTTGGACACCCGCTCGGCATGAATCGGCTCGAAGGTGCGGCGCAGTTGCCACGGGGGGCCGTAGTAGTCGGGTTTGTTGCGGTACTGGTCGATCAGATCCCGCACGAGTTTGCTATCGTCCCGGAAGACAGGTTTAGCAAACTGAGGATTGGGCGATCGCTCGGCCGTAGCCTGCTCTTTGGCTGGCTTCTCCTGTGGTCGGCTTGGTGCGCTAGACACTTGCGGTGTATTGAGTTCTAGCTGTTCGGCGGCGGCGGCCAAGTCCTGCAAACTTCCCACCAGGTAATCTTTAAAACCCTGCACGCGGATCGCTAAATCCTGGGAGACTCCGGCAAAGGTAGTGCGCATTTCCGCCTGGATGCGCTCTTGCCGCCGCTCTAATTGCTCGATTGACAGTTGCAGCGTTTTCTTCCGCTGCTCTAACTCCGCCAAAGCCTCGTTCATAAACTGATCCATCGAGGCCGATGTGCCGGATGCCGGGGTGCGCGAGGCGCGATCGAGCGCCGCTTGAAGGTTCGCAATTTGCCGCTTAAGGGAGGCTTCCTGGCGTTGGAGGTCGCTCACCCGACGTTCTAAATCCGCAGTCGTCTGGCTCTGCGGCTCATCGGACGAGGGCGGGGAACTGGGGGGAGTATGACGGCTCAGCGGGGGCAGGGGCACCCCATCGGGAACACCCGCATCAGACGCAGAGGGGGATGATCGGGAGGGGAGATCATCGTCCATTGAGGGTTTGCGGGGTGTGGGATAGTCGGACTCAATAGCCATTCGTACCTGCATTCAATAACGTCAAACGGTGAACTGAATTACGCTTCCGGCGAAGTCGAACAGGGACAACGCTCTTCTAAACAGGTTTTAAGCGTGGCGGGGTCAAAGAGGATCGGCAGAAAATGGATGCTTTTCACCTCTTTGAAATAGAACAGGATCGGCACACCCGACCAAAAGATTGCCCAGTTTTGCCAATCTTGATAGGGAAATCGACGAATGAGGGCATCGCCACGATAAATATCTAGGGCTGTATCGGTAAACATCAAGCGTAAAGTGACAGCTTGATACAGGAGGAATAGGCCAAATAGGGCGATCGCCCCACTGATCCAGGGTTGAAGCCAGAACAAAGGCAACGCAATCATCACCAGCGCAATGGGTAAGGTGTAGCTGGGGGCAAGTTGAACTGTTTCAACCGAGCGGTTAGAAGCTGGAGAAGACGTCATAGGAACAGGATACGACCTCGCAAATCGCATTGGGCAGTATTGCTCCATTCTAGAGGCAGAAGCTAACCCCTTCAAAATGGTTCCTGTTTAGCGTGTTCTTCCTGGAGGTTAAACCCCTCGGAAAAGTCCTGCCGATCGCGGATGGGAAACATTTTGGGATTGCACAACCCGACCCGCCAGCTTGCCAAACTCATCCAGCTTCTTGGGACTTTTGAGCGATCGCGGCGCATTGGGATCCATATCCAGAATGGCAACAGGCAGTTCACCAAATTCGGCTAAGGCTTGCTGCATCAAACCGTTCACATCCAAGGCAACCCACCCTTGATCCGTGAGTTGGCGTAATTCAAAGTGCAGGTGGGGCCCGGTGGAACTGCCCGTGCTGCCCACGCGGCCAAGGGCTGTTCCCTGCTCCACCCAATCTCCCGGTTCAACCAGGATTTGCGAGAGGTGAGCATACAAGGTTTCTTGGGTGCCATCGCTATGTTCCAAAATCACCGTGATTCCGTACCCGCCCATCACCTCAGCCGCTTTCACCGTGCCACTGAAGGCCGCTAGCACCGGAGTTCCTTCGGGGGCTGCGAGGTCAATCCCCTGATGCAAGCGCCATTCGCCCAAGAGGGGATGCTGCCGCCATCCGAAAAGAGAGGTAATCGACGCGGGAATTGGCAAGGGAAACATCGCCCGAATGTTACCGTTACCGGGTAGCCGTAGGGGCAAATTCAAAAAGTCTTGAATGGAAAAGTCGGGAAAGGTAACCGAGAGCGGCATTGATGTGGCAACCCAGCGGGGAACCGCATCGGCGATCGCTCCTAATGTAGAGCTTTCATTGGCGTCTGCTGTTTTCGTCTCGTCCTCTTCAGCCGCTTTGTCCATTTCTTCGGTCGCCTCCGTGGCTTCAGCGGCGATCGCCGCCGCCTGTTCACTCGCGAGGCGTTCTTCAAGCTGACGACCCAGAAGTTTCTGACGCGCCCATTCTAATTTATCAGCATCCACGGCGATCGCGCCCTCTAAGGATTCCGCATCTAATTCAGGCATCACGATGGAGGGGTGGACGGTTTCTTCAAGAGTCGATTGGAGATCCTCATCCACGACGGGTACTTGCGGAGTGTCGATGGATGGCAGGGCATCTGTCGCTGTCGGCGGCGTTAGGAGTAAGTCTGCTGCATCTGTAGATACTGCATCGCGTTGGGATGATTGATCAAGCGTGATTTGAGACGATTCACGCGAGGGTTGAACAATAGCCAACGCTCCGTTTGTAACCAGCAGAAATGTTAATAGAGAGCTACCAAAACAAGGAATTGAGCGGAAAGGAGCCATCGCAGACCTGTTCGAATATGACAACACTGGAGCGGAGACCTCGTCTACTAAGGATATACCGTTTGGTTCAGACCGAAGTTTGAACGGGGGTATCATAACGCTCCTATCCATGAAACTTTACAAGCAACTGAAGAAAACGCGATGGAGATTCCGCGTTTTACCCATTGTTTGACTTCGTCGTTACAATTCTCCAGTCAGGAGGAAATTCATACGAAATGTCCATAATGCCGTAAAGATCTTGCAAAGCATGTCTAGATACAAACCTAGACTATCGCTCCCCAAGAATTCGGAGTTATTAAAACCACAATCCTTAGTGTACGCAATCGATACTATGCCGCCCAAAAAAACAGTACGATTGTATTTAACTCTTACTGTACTCTCACGCCCACAGCAAGGAAATTCCATGGCATAGCAAAACGGAAATAAAGCGATCGCATCCAAGGCTACCGTTGAACTAGAGGAGGAGGTTCCAGTTCTTTCTCCAGAGCGATCGCCCCTATTCCGAGTTCACCGATATAGTCTTAATACTTCCGCTCTTTCGGTTCAAATTGGGTAATCGCAACCGGACGATACTGAATATCAACGCCTGCTGGTGAATGAAACGCCAGGGTATGTTTTAGAAAGTTCTCATCATCGCGATCGCCAAAATCCTCACGACAGTGGGCACCACGACTCTCTTTACGGTTCAACGCAGAGGCTAAAATTACATCTCCGACGACCATTAAACTTCGTAATTCCAGAGCTTCGGTTAACTCCGTATTCCAGAGTTTGCCTTTGTCATCCAGATAGATATTTTGAGCCTTTTGCTTAATCTCTTGAAGGCGATCGAGTCCCTCTTGCATCACGGATTCAAGACGAAATACACCACAGTGATCGGTCATGCAGTCTTGAAACTCTTGGCGAATTGCGCCGATCCGGTATTCTCCAGACTGATCCAGAAGGGACTGGATTTGCTCCTGAGCTTCGGAGAGATAGCGGGCTTCGTTGATCTCTGGCATCTTTCGATTTTGGACATATTGGGCGATCGCCGCTCCGGTGCGTCGTCCGTAGACCACACATTCCAACAACGAGTTACTCCCTAAACGATTTGCGCCATGCACCGACACACAGGCCGTTTCTCCCGCCGAGAAAAAGCCCTCGACCAGTCCATCGACACCACTACGAACCTGGCCATCCGTATTCACCGGGATGCCCCCCATCGAGTAATGCACCGTTGGGCGCACGGGCATCGGTTCATGTACTGCGTCAATTCCTAGGAGTCGGTGTGCCTCTTCCCAGCAGAACGGCACGCGGCTCATAATTTTTTCTTCGCCCATGTGTCGTAGGTCGAGATAGACAAAGGGGCCTCCGGCACTGCCATCCGGATGAATGCCCCGTCCAGCACGAATCTCTCGCGTAATGGCACGGGAGGTAATGTCGCGCGGGGCAAGTTCCATCCGGCTGGGCGCATAGGTCGCCATGAAGCGATCGCCCTCACTGTTGATCAAGTACGCCCCTTCACCACGCACTGCCTCAGAGATCAGGACTCCAACGGGATAAAGGCCAGTGGGGTGGAATTGCACAAACTCCATATCCTGCAGCGGCAATCCAGCGATCGCCGTCATCGCCAAACCATCTCCCGTCGAGGCATAGTCGTTTGAAGTCGTGTTGAAGACGCGCCCGTAGCCCCCGGTGGCAAACATCACAGCCTTAGCCCGCACCACTTCTAGATGGCCGTCCCGGATACGAAACATGACTACGCCCTTCGCTTGTCCATCTTCTAAGATCAAGCGCATCACGTACCATTCATCGTAGATGGCGACTCCGTAGCGGCGCAGGTTGTTCACCAATTCATGCAAAATGGCGTGGCCTGTTTTATCGGCAGCATAGCAGGTGCGGCGATAGGAATGTCCGCCAAACGCTCGCTGGGCAATCCGTCCATCTGGTAGACGGGAAAAGAGAACGCCCATATGCTCGAGATCAATCACGACATCGGGAGCTTCTTTGGTCAAAATTTCAACGGCATCCTGATCTGCCAAGTAGTCTGAGCCTTTAACCGTATCAAAGGCATGAGCTTCCCAATTGTCTTCCTCGTCCACATTTTTGAGGGTAGCTGCCATGCCCCCTTGGGCAGCAACCGAGTGGGAGCGAATCGGGTGTGTTTTCGCAACCACGGCAACCTTAAGACGGGGATTCGTGCGGGCGATTTCTACAGCAGCTCTTGACCCTGCTAATCCTCCACCAACAATCAGGACATCATGTTCAATCATGCGTTTCAACTCGGTCAAACGACTTCCTTTTCTATCCTGCCGTATTCCTAAAAAACTCCCCTAAAAGTCTGGAACTTCTTAATAAAAGCTGACTTGTCGGTCAAACTTCAGGTGGATGGGGTACTCAAGCGGAGGGGAACGGTTAAATGCATGGGAGTGCTGACTGGCGGTTGGTCGCGTAAACGTTGTTAAATCTTTCTGCCCCTTGAAAGCCTAAGAATGGTTTGATGGAGAGAGAGGACGGTAAAACGCGCTATGAACATTAACTGGCAGACGTTGGCACAAATTAAGGAACTGCGAGAATACTTCGAGGCTGATTTTCAAGGCTTTCAGCACAAGATTGAGGCGCATATTCAGGCATTGCAAGCTATCGATCCTGAAGAGCTAGACAAGTTGGCACTTCTCAGAGTGCTTGAAGTCACAAACGGATGTACTCAATGGGGATTTCGCCGCCAGGATGAACACTGTCTATCGGTGGAACAAACTCGTGAATGTATGAGGATCGTTATTGGATTTATCAAGGATAAACAAATTGATTTTCCGAGTGGAGAATCCGTCCACTTTACCCCATCTATCGAACAACTAATTAGTGAAGGTCGAGATCTTTATCAAGATGCATTTAAAAAGAACGTAGAGGGAGCTGAAGAAGAATATTATGCCTATTCGACTGCACAGTTTTTAGTCTATGGGCGTCATCGTATGGAGATTGCTATGCAGCGGATTCAGGATGAATTCGAGTCTCTTTTTTCTCCTTACTACATCCAACGGGGACGAAACTATATCGCACCGTATTTAGAAGCTCTCCCCTCTGAGGCAAGCTAGCCAACCTGAGAAAAGCGATCGCCTCTTTAGAAAGAGCGATCGTCCAAAATTATTGCTCGTTAGCGAAACGTTAGCTCATCGCGTCTACCATGGCCTGAACCCGAACAACGGCATCCGTGTCGAATCTTTGTACCTTGAGAGCGGCTAGAGATATAGGTTTCGTAGAAGATGCTAAAGCGCCAAAATGAATCCATTACAGTCCCTATTGGGTTTTGGTGTGAGTGGGTGCGATCGCTTGAGTGCGATGTGAGATATGGGTTCATGGTGGATCTCCAATTAGGGGTTATAGTATCGAGTTTCTAGCCATTGCCGAACGTCGGCTTCCGTCGTAAATAGTTGTCTAGTATTAGAGACGGGATCGTAAACGAACCATCGTTGTTCACCTGAACTGGCGACAAGATATCGGATCTGAGGCTGGTTCGTAGATCTGAAGATGTTGCTTAGTGCTTCGATTACGAGCGATCGCACCTTCGAGAATGACTGGAACACGCTCTGGTTCCCAGTCGGCTTAGGATCGAAAAAGAGCAACAATTGCGAGTTGTTTAGCATCAGGAAATCCTCAAAGAAAAGTAGGAAAAATGAGCAGAATCAAGCGGATGGAATGCTGGTATCTTTTTCACCGAGACCTCCAGAGAGGCGATCGCTCCCCTCGCCACCATCCAGAAAATCGTCGCCCTTGTCACCCGATAGAAAATCATCGCCAGCCGCACCACTGATGAAGTCATTGCCGTCGCCACCGTTGAGCGTATTGTTCTGGGTGTTGCCTAGAATGACGTTATCTAGGCTGTTTCCATGACCTACCGTAGCGGAGTAGCGTAACTCCAGCTTTTCAATATGATTGGGGAGTGCATAGTTGACGGAAGATTGAACCGTATCATATCCCTGATCGCTATGCTCAATGACGCGATCGCCCGTGTCGCTAACGATAAAGATATCGTTTCCGGTACCTCCTTCCATCCAGTCATCACCGGAACCGCCATCCAGGTAATCATTACCACTGCCACCGTTCAGCGTGTCGCCTTCGATGCCACCACCATAGAGTTTGTCGTTGCCATCTCCGCCATCGAGGTAGTCAAGACCGTCGGCTCCGTAGAGTTCATCATGTCCACCATCACCGTAGAGTTTGTCGTTACCGGACTGGCCGTAGAGCTTATCGTTATCATCTCGACCGTGTAGCTCGTCGTTGCCATCCCCTCCATACAGGTAGTCGTTATCGTCACCGCCGTACAGGGTATCGTCACCACCGTAGCCATACATATACCAGGTTTCCCAAGTCAGCCCCCAGTCGGTTTTGTGGGCGACTTTGTAATCATTTACAGTGTCAGAACCTTCCCAGTTTACTGTCATGGGTGTATCTCCATTTTTTCAATGAGTGAGAATAACAGCGTCAAACTGTGATCTGTTTTTGCTGTTCTATTTGTAGGTTACGCAGTTGGGTGTCCGGAAAACGTCCGAGAAGTATCCGAGAAGCATCCAACGTGTGTTTCCCTTGTATAGTCTGCTCTTCAGCGATCGCCCCTCTCACTGTCGTGAGACTACAGTCCCAATTTTTGAAAACCTACACCAAGTGGTTCACCCAACCGGGTGATAGACCCTATCCAGTTGGGTTAGGACTAGAGTCCTAGCGTCCAAAGCCTGCCTCACGAGCCTGGACAATTGCCTCAGCGCGAGTCGTGACCTGTGTATTGTCAGAAAACTTGCAATCAAATTACTATATAGTGATATAGTGAATCTATGGGCATCGAACAATAAACTCCCAACCCTATGAAATTTGGGTTGATGGTTTAGGGTCTTGTCCTTCTAAATACTATGAATTCTGGCAAGGAGCGTTCAATCCCTGCGGGTCGATTCCCCGCCGCTCTGCGGCGTAAAATGCCA
>JACYMB010000235.1 GCA_015272205.1 Synechococcales cyanobacterium T60_A2020_003
GCGCTGGATTCTCCAATCCTTCTAGCTTTTGCTGCAAGTTTTGCAGTTTGCCTTTTGCCCGAATGCACTGGATTGCGTCTTCAAATACCGTGGCGATACCCGCCGAGTCGTATCCCCGATATTCCAACTTCCGCAACCCGTCTAGCAAGATGCCGCTTGCAGGTTGAGTGCCAATATAGCCGACAATTCCACACATGGCCGATCCCGCTCCTACATGCAATACCGTCTACAGAGTTTACCGCGATTTCAGATGATGGCTATTGTATGCGATCGCTGAATTTCGGCCAGCCTAGCATTGAATGGCTAAGCATAACCCATATTTTTACAAATCGGATTTCTGTCACGAGGTAGACGGCTGAATCCCTGCATCTTTTCTATACTTCGTACTAGGAACGCCCTTGGGCAATGATTGTGAAGATGCGGCTATGCGGAAGCAGAAGGTCTATTTCTGAGGCGTACACGGTCGCTCTGGCTTTGCGGTAGGTGGGATTCGGGTGAAATCCAAGGGCGATCGCCTGCTGCCTTATCTCAGAATTCACCGTTCGGTGTTTGGATGCCCTTCGATCGCAACATCCCTGATGACTGCGGTTGCTGAAATCAGCCTATGGGTAGGAAAAATCTTGCCGATCTGATTCTTGAAACCCAGTCCAATTGTTCAATGCATTAATGATTTTAAGAGTAAGGAAGTTGCCATGTCCGAGCTGATTCAGTCTGTGCTTGAGAGCCATGAGCGAAACGATTTACGTCAGTTTGCCAGCGAGTTGCGCAACCGCGAGCAGCGTTATTTGCTGAGAAACGACATTCTGATTGCATTTAATGAATATTGTGCAGACCACGAAAAGGGCGATTCGTTTCGTAACTCATCCGCGCTCAGCAAACTGATTTACTATACCCAGGAAATTATTGTTGACCGAGAAAGCTTCTGTGTGATCATCCGACCCCAGATTGCCCGCGAGCAATCGTACCGGATTTTGGAAGACCTGACTGTAGAGCCAATGCCCGTTCAGGAATTGCTCGATCTGCGCGATCGCTTTGTGGGACGCTACAACCCGCAAGAGGGGGATGTCTTAGAGTTAGATTTTGCTCCCTTTTATGACTATGCGCCTACGCTGCGCGATCCCAAAAACATTGGTAAAGGCGTAGCGTTCCTGAATCGCTTCCTGTCCAGCAAGCTGTTCCAGGACTCTAGCCGCTGGATGGAGGCTCTGTATCAATTCTTGAGTTTGCATTGCTATAACGGCATTCAACTGCTGATCAACGGACGCATTCGAACCAAGGAACAGCTTTCCGATCAGGTAAAGCGGGCACTGACGTTTGTGGGTCGGTTGGCAGATGATGAACCCTACAATCGCTTCCGGTTTGAGTTTCAGGAAATGGGGTTTGAACCAGGATGGGGCAATACGGCTAGCCGTGTTCGGGAAACGTTGGAAATTCTCGACCAGCTCATGGATTCGGCGGATCACCAGGTACTCGAAGCCTTCATTTCCCGGATTCCGATGATCTTCAAAGTGGTGCTGGTGTCGCCCCACGGTTGGTTTGGTCAGGAAGGGGTGCTGGGTCGTCCTGATACCGGGGGACAAGTCGTCTACATCCTGGATCAGGTTCGCAGTATTGAAAAGCAGCTTCAGGAAGAAATTGAGTTAGCAGGTCTAGATGTGCAGGCCGCCCATCCCAAGGTGATGGTGCTGACCCGCCTGATTCCCAATAGCGACGGTACACTGTGTAACCAACGGCTCGAAAAAGTATACTGTACCCAGAACGTTTGGATTTTGCGGGTTCCGTTCCGAGAGTTTAACCCCAAGGTGACCCAAAACTGGATTTCCCGCTTTGAAATCTGGCCGTACTTAGAAACCTTTGCCATTGATGCCCAGCGCGAGCTGCTGGCCGAACTCCAAGGCAAGCCGGATCTGATTGTGGGTAACTACTCAGACGGAAACCTTGTGGCGTTCTTGATGGCACGTAACCTGAAAGTCACGCAGTGCAATATTGCCCATGCCCTTGAGAAGTCAAAATATTTGTTCAGCAACTTGTACTGGCAAGATTTAGAAGACCAGTATCACTTCTCCATTCAGTTTACGGCGGACTTAATCGCCATGAACGCGGCAAACTTTATCATCAGCAGTACGTACCAGGAAATTGTTGGGACGGAGGAGAGCGTGGGACAGTACGAGTCCTACAAGCGGTTTACGATGCCGGAACTGTATCACGTGGTCGATGGAATTGAGCTATTTAACCCGAAGTTCAATGTGGTGCCGCCGGGGGTGAATGAGAATGTCTATTTCCCGTACTACCGCACCGATGATCGGGTGTTGAGCGATCGCGATCGCCTCGAAGACATGCTGTTTACGCTAGACGACCCCTCAATTATTTACGGTACGTTAGATGACCCCACCAAGCGTCCTATTTTCTCAATGGCGCGGATGGATCGGATTAAAAATCTCACGGGGCTTGCTGAGTGCTTTGGCAAAAGCAAGGATTTACAAAATTATTGCAACTTGATTCTGGTCGCCGGAAAACTCCGCACTGAGGACTCTAACGACCATGAAGAAATCAGCGAAATTCAGAAGCTCTATCAAATCATTGACGAGTACAACCTGCATGGGAAAATTCGCTGGCTAGGGGTGCGGCTTCCCAAGGCGGATTCTGGCGAAATCTATCGCATTATTGCGGATCGGCAGGGACTCTTTGTACAGCCAGCCTTGTTCGAGGCGTTTGGTCTCACCATTCTAGAGGCCATGATTTCCGGGTTGCCCACCTTTGGCACCCGATTTGGTGGCCCCCTCGAAATTATTCAGAATAAGGTCAACGGCTTCTACGTCAATCCCACCTATCACGAGGAGATGGCAGAGGTGATTTTAGACTTCTGTACCAAGTGTGATCAAAATCCCGATTACTGGAAGCAAATCTCCGATCGCGGCATTGATCGGGTCTACAGCACCTATACCTGGAAAATCCACGCGACGCGCTTACTCTCGCTATCGAAGATCTATGGCTTCTGGAACTACACCTCGAAGGAGAATCGCGAGGACTTGCTGCGCTATATCGAGGTACTGTTCCATTTGCTTTATAAGCCGATGGCGCAGAGAGTGTTAGATAAGCACATGCAAGCGTAGAGGGCGCATCCCGCTTTTGTAACCCTCACCCTAAATTCCTGTCATGGGATTTTGTCAAGTAGATGCCACACGACTCCAGCGAGGAACGAGCGATCGCCCTCTAAGCTCGACTTTATCCAATTGATCCAAAAAGGAAAGCAGCAAGCAGAATTCAGATGAG
>JACYMB010000236.1 GCA_015272205.1 Synechococcales cyanobacterium T60_A2020_003
AGAGCGATCTGGGGAAGCCCGCGCTCTACCCGATAGGGTGAGCGTCGGGAGGATGTCACACAGCACTGAACGTACGTGGTTCAAAGAAGCATGGGATCGTCCCACGGGCGCTTAATGGCCGAAGCACTGTGCCATTGGTTCTACAGATGGTCGTCTAACGATGCTGGGCAACAGTGCGGTACACGTTGGGCATGAAGGTTCGTTTTCTTTCGGGTTATGTTCGCTCCATTCTCCAACAGTCTAAGCGTCTTGCGATTTTTGAGGCGTGCGTCATTGGGGTCATTTCCGGTCTAGCCGCCGTTTCCCTCAAATACGGTGCGGGAACCCTAGGCGGAATGCGAATTCAGATGACCCACATTCTGCCAGACTGGGTCGCTCTGCCCCTGGTGGGATGCATCGGGGGTGGGCTTGCAGGCTTGTTAGTGCAGCGGCTGTCACCCGAGGCAGCGGGTAGTGGCATTCCCCAGGTCAAAGCAGCGTTAGCCAATGTTCCGATTCGGTTGGATCTGCGGGTGGCATTGGTCAAACTGCTCAGCGTCATGATCACGATTGGATCGGGGTTCAATCTGGGACGGCAGGGGCCAACGGTTCACATTGGGGCGGCGTTGGCGGCGCAGATGAGCCAGTGGATTCCCACATCACCGGAATATCGGCGGCAGTTGTTGGCAGCGGGAGCGGCGGCGGGGCTGGCGGCGGGATTTAATGCTCCGATTGCTGGCGTGCTGTTCATTGTGGAGGAGTTACTTCACGATTTCTCAGAACTGACGCTGGGGACGGCTATTTTGGCCTCGTTTATTGGAGCCGTTGTGTCTCGGCTCTTGGGCGGACAAGGGTTAAGGTTGGACTCGGCGATCGCCACCTCGAGCGTCACGTTTTCATTGCCCGATATTCCTTTTTTCCTGATTTTGGGACTGGCGGCGGGATTATTCGGAGCTTTGTTTAGCCGAGGCATTTTTGCCAGTCTGGCGTTTAACCGTCGTTTCCTAAAGCTCAGCCTAGCAGGACGCATGGCGATCGCCGGAATTGCCTCTGGACTGATTACGGTTCTACTGCCTTCGCCGTTTTATGACGCGACGCTGGTGCAGGATCTGATTAAAACAGGCGATGCGGACTGGCAAGTGGCTGCCCTGCTGTTTCTCAGTAAGTTTGTGCTGACCCTGATTGCCTACGGCTCTGGTGCGCCGGGGGGCATTTTCGCGCCTTCACTGGTATTGGGGGGGGCACTGGGACAGTTGGTGGGATCGGGAGCCCACGCCCTTGAAGGAACTCTGGGAACGGCTCTGGGCTTAGAGCAATCGCTGAGTCCGGTGTCCACCTATGCTTTGGCTGGGATGGGTGCCTTTTTTAGTGCGATTACCCGTGGCCCGATTACGGCGATCGTCATTCTGTTTGAAATTACGACGGATTTCAATCTGGTATTGCCGCTGATGATTGGGTCGGTGATTGCGTATTTGATTGCCCATCGGATTTCGCAAGGGTCACTCTATTCCCAACTGCTGGAACTAAGCGGGATTCGCCTGGAAGACGATACGACAACCAAGGTCAACCTTTGGGAAGAACTGACGGCAGATCACGTGATGCAGCGACGGGTAGAAACGTTGACAAGTCAGATGCCTCTCAGTGAGGCTGTCCAGGCATTTTCGCGATCGCACCATCGTGGATTTCCGGTGATGGAACAGGGAAAGTTGGTGGGGATTGTGACACTATCGGATCTTTCAAACCCGACCCGCATTCCCAGTACGGCATCAGAGCCGCAGCTTAAAGACCTGATGACCCAGAATCCCGTTTGCGTCCATCCCTACGATTCGCTGGCGCGGGTGTTGTATTTGATGAATCGCTACAAGCTGAGTCGGCTTCCGGTTACCGAGGGTCAACGTCTAGTGGGGATTATCACCCGCGCCGATATTATCCGAGCCGAATCGATGCAGCTATCGGGGGATCTTGGCGACCTCGGCCCCCAGTCCGATCCCTCCTACGTGGTTTACCAGACGCGATCGCCCATGACCGGACAGGGGCGAATCCTTATACCGATGAGCAATCCTAAAACCGCACCGGAACTGTTAAAACTTGCAGCGGCGATCGCCCAAGGTCGGAACTACGAGCTGGAGTGTTTGCAAGTGATTACCGTTCCCCAGGGCGTTGTGCCGTCGGAAGCCACCGTCCGCACCACCCACAGTCGGCGGTTGTTACGGCAGGCCGAATACTTGGGACGCCGCTGGAACATTCCGGTTCATACCCAAATTCGGGTTGCCCACGATCCCGCTAAGGCCATGCTGGAAACAATTCGCGAACGGCATATCACCCTCACCCTCATGGGCTGGAAAGGCCAAACCTCGACGCCCGGTCGCGTCTTTGGAACCGTGGTGGATACGATCATTCGGCAAGCCTCAGGAGAGGTAATTCTCGTCAAGTTCGGATTCTACGATACGCTGCACTTCAAACGCTGGCTCGTTCCCATTGCCGGAGGGCCGAACTCACGGGAAGCGCTGAAACTCTTGCCCAGTCTACTATCAATCAACCCTAACTCAGAAGTGGTGGTATGCCAGGTGTTTGATACCGCCCCAGAGAGCTACGAAACAACCTTCCTTCACCAAACCGTGCAACGCCTCAGCCAGCAAACCGATCGTCCCGTAAAGGCGCGATCGCTCTGGAGTCATGGGGTGGCGGATGCCATTATCAAACTGAGCTGGCAAGAAGATTGTGATGTGATCATGCTAGGAGCCAGCCGCGATAGTTTGCTCAAGCAGGTGATCCGTAGCAATATTCCAGAGGCGATCGCCCGTGACAGTCTGCGAACCGTCATTTTAGTGCGGGGTCAGGAGCAAGGATAGGAGCCTAGACCGTACACAACGATCGGTTTGGATTTCGCCACAGTTTTGCAATTCTTTAAGGTCGTTTTCAGATGGTTACAGAACCTTGGTTGCCGCTGAGTTCTTCGATACGGTGAAGATATAGAGCATCGTTATGTGTGAGCAGGAGACTGGATCAGCATGGCGTACGACATTCCCCATTCGAACCTTAATTTTTCCTACAATCCTAGACAACAAGAGCTAGAACTGGAAAAAGAGCTGCTTCAGCGACGCATCCGCGAAATTAATTTTGAGCTGGATGATTTGCGCGATCGCCCCCTAGAACTCAAGGATCGCGATTGGATCGATGAGTCCTGCGATCCGATTGAATGCACGAAGTTTGAACAGTTTATGCAGTCTGTTATCGTCGTTGGGCTGACGCTGGGAGCCGCCATTTTGATTTTGCTGTAGTTCGCGATTTTGGTAGCTGAGAGTTCAAAACCCCTCCCAACCTCCCCTACCCTGCGGGAAGCCGCTTCGCGTCTAGAGCAAGGGGAGGTGCCGTCAGGCGGTGGGGTTACGTGTCATCTTGTAGCGGGATTGCGTATTAGACCTTCTTCAGCCAGCTAAACATCGCCCGCAGATCCTTACCCACTTCCTCAATCGGATGTTCCGCTTCGCGGCGACGCATGGCCGTAAATCCAGGCTTACCCGCTTGGTTCTCCAATACAAACTCACGGGCAAACTGTCCGGTTTGGATCTCCTTCAGGATTTGCTTCATCTCCTTGCGGGTTTCGTCGGTGATGATGCGCGGACCACGGGTCAGGTCACCATACTCTGCCGTGTTGGAAATGCTGTCGCGCATCGTGGCAAGGCCGCCTTCTACGATCAGGTCTACAATCAGCTTCACCTCGTGCAAACACTCAAAGTAGGCTAACTCAGGCTGATAGCCAGCATCAACGAGGGTTTCAAAACCAGACTTGATCAGGGCACTCAGGCCACCGCACAACACCACCTGTTCCCCAAACAGATCGGTTTCGGTCTCTTCCCGGAAGGTGGTTTCCAAAATTCCGGCGCGGGTGCCGCCGATTCCCTTCGCATAGGCCATGGCGCGATCGCGGGCTTGACCCGATGCATCTTGATACACTGCGAACAGGGCAGGAACCCCTTCACCTTGCTCGTAGGTGCGGCGAACGAGGTGACCAGGGCCTTTGGGCGCAATCATGACCACATCAACATTGGCTGGAGGCACAACCTGAGCAAAGTGAATGTTGAACCCGTGGGCAAAGGCAAGTACCTTACCTTCGGTCAGGTGGGGTTCAATTTCATGCTTATAGATGGTTTTTTGAACCTCGTCCGGCAGCAGAATCATGATGAAGTCAGCCGCCGCCGCTGCGTCCGCGACCGACTTCACGGTTAGTCCCTCGGCTTCTGCTTTGGCAATCGACTTGCTGCCCGGATACAGACCGACCACGACATTCACGCCGCTATCTTTGAGGTTGAGGGCGTGGGCATGACCTTGGGAACCGTAGCCGATAATGGCAACGGTTTTCCCGTTCAGTAAATCCAAGTTTGCGTCGGTGTCGTAATACATTC
>JACYMB010000237.1 GCA_015272205.1 Synechococcales cyanobacterium T60_A2020_003
ATAGGGGTTCATGCGAATCATTCTAAAAAGACGGAAAGCTGCATCCCTGATCTCCATATCTGGAGTATTAGTTAGGACTAATAGACTACTAGAGTACGTCCGAGCTAGTCAAATCGCGCACCACGATATCCGTACTCCACAGACTGCATGCCTACTCTGTAAACTACCTGTACCGAAAGCTCGACCGGGAATAGCATACAACATAAAGTTTGAAGATCTTGGTGCCAAAGGCTTATTGGCAGATCAACCTTGTTTTTTGACATCACGATACCCTTATTCGGTAGGAAATGGTATGCTTCTATACAAGGGTGCGATCGCCAGCTTACACCGCCTCTATGCTGGTTTAAGCAATTTGATTATTCCGCTAGGTTCTCTAAAGATTTTCTGAAGATTTTGTCCAATATCGAAGTAATGCCTCAAAGAAACGTTTATCTTTTCCGATGATTTTTTAGGCGATCTTACGATTGGAAAGACATGGTGTTCCGAGCTAAAAAAGAGATAAGCCCTTATTCGAAATGTTGAATCCTTAAATTCTACTGTTAAGCGTTTACAGCACCTGCTTGAACAACTATTCCATCGCGTTAACTTCAGAACCATATTATTCAACTGTAATGGAAGTATTTGAGATTTACGAACCCACAGGGCGTATTTTGAGCACTACGAACAGTCGCGATTTTCATGGCTGTATTGAAGCAGCGGCGAAGTCAGGCGTAACTTTAATCCTGATTGACTTCAAAAACATTATGTTTATGGACAGCCAAGGCCTCGGAACTCTGATTTCTGCCCGAAATCGAGCAGAATCATTAGGAATCAAACTTGCACTCTGCTCTCTAGTTGGGCAAGCACGAATGATTTTGGAAATGAGCAGCGTGGATCAATGAGCAGCGTGGATCAAATTTTCGAGATTTATAGCGATCGCACCGCTTTCCAAGAGGCGATCGCGCAGAAGACTATCGCCGCATAGCCAGCAGCATCGGCACCTGCTCTAGGTCTACATTGCCACCGCTGATCAAAACACCCACGCGGGGATGTACCTTTCGTGCCTGAAATTCTTCGAGATGGGCCGAGATTCGACCGTGGAGCAAGGCCGCCGCCGCGAGAGCCCCCGTCGGTTCAACCACAATTTTGAGGCGTTCCCACAGGTAAAACATCGTGCTCAGGAGTGCAGCATCGGGTACGGTCACCATGTCGTTCACGTATTTCAGCACCAAGGGAAAAGTGAGCGATCCTAGGGACGACGTTCTGGATCCATCAGCAATCGTGTCGGGATTGTTCACCGTTTGTAGGGTTTTGCTGTGAAAAGAACGGGTTGCATCATCACCGTGTTCTGGCTCGACCCCAATCACGCGGCAGAGAGGGGTGAGCGATCGCGCCGTGACCGCAGAGCCGGATAGCAATCCCCCACCCCCACAGCAGACTAATAGAAAATCTAGCGTGCCCACTTCCTCGATCAGTTCTTTGGCGGCTGTTCCCTGCCCCGCAATCACGTGGGGGTGGTTGTACGGGGGAATGATGGTGCCGCCACGCTCCTCCGCAAGCTGTTGAACCACCTCTTCACGAACGGCTTCTGAGCGATCGTATAGGATTACCTCTGCGCCATACCCTCGGGTTGCCGCTTGTTTCACCGCAGGGGCATCTTTGGGCATCACAATCGTGGTGGGAACATTCAACAGCTTTCCGGCCAAGGCGATCGCCTGGGCATGGTTACCCGATGAATAGGTCAGTACGCCGCTGCGCTTTTGATCGGGCGTGAGCTGGGCGATCGCATTGTACGCGCCGCGAAACTTAAAGGATCCAGTCCGCTGAACGTTTTCGCACTTAAAGTACACTTGACACCCCGTTTGCTCATTGATCGTGCGGGAGGTTAGAACAGGTGTCCGATGGGCAATGCCATGAAGTCGCTGCGCCGCATTCACCACATCGGTTAAAACGACGGCAGGATTAGCAGAGGATTTAGAGCGATTGAACGCATAGGTCATGGTGGGGTGTCCTTGGGGAGTGGCGCGAGGAAACTATAAACCTTGTCAGAGCGAATCCAGAAACGGCGATCGCTCAGTCAAGGAGTCCTGCGGGTGGCGTAATTTCGATTCGTTGATTTTCCAGATCCACAATCGGCACAATCGCTTTGACGAATGGAATAAGCGTCCGCTTGGGCAGAGCATCTCGATCTGGATCTGCGGCTGCGCTTCGTTCGACCTCCAACAGGTCATTACCCGCTGGAATGACACTGACAACGGTTCCGATCAACGCCTGAGTGATTTGATCGTATACGGCTAAGCCTATTAAATCGAGGATGTGATACTCATCCTCCTCTAGAGGGAGGCGATCGCTTTCTGACACCACCAGTTTGCAGTCTCGCAACGCCTCCGCCTGGTCACGGTAATTCACCCCTGCCAATCGAATAATGTAAATTCCCTTATTCTCGACAAACCGACCGGAGAGCAATTGGATCGGCTTCGGGTCTGACTCGTTAGGCTGCAAAAGCCACCGTTCACCCGGTTGCTCAAATCGCTCCGGGAAATCGGAATCAGGATAAACCCGCAATTCCCCTTTCAATCCGTGTGCCCCAACAATTTTGCCAATCTCAATCCAAGACGACTCAGCCATGCCAACAGTGCGATCGCAATGAGTTTAGGACTTCCAATTTTCAACGCTGGGCTGGGCAATGTCAACGTCTAACTCAAGGGGGGCAGCTAGTCAGAAAAGAAATTCCGTGAAAAACTAGAACTCAAACCTGATCCCCTAAAACCATGTCAAAGCTCAATTAAAACTGGGGTGCTAGGATTCGAACCTAGGAATGGCGGGACCAAAACCCGCTGC
>JACYMB010000238.1 GCA_015272205.1 Synechococcales cyanobacterium T60_A2020_003
GTACCTCAACTCACGCGCCTCTCATCCCGACGCTGACCTTTCAGGTACATCGCGGGGCTTCCCGTCTAAAAGCTAAACCTAGCGACCTCCAAAGACGAGTCACTGGAGAAAATCCTCAAACGAAATCCTATCGACGTTCAAAGATTACGCCCAAAAAAAGAAGGCTGGCTTAGCCTTCTCCTTTAAAATTCACCATGGATTGAGAACTATTCAGAGTTCCATTACTGAATTGCGTCCATCACCTTGAAGATGGGCAGATACATCGCTACTAGGATCGATCCAACCATGCCTCCAAGAACGAGAATCATCAACGGCTCCATAACGCTCGTCAGCGCCTTAACCGCTTGCTCTACCTCATCCTCATAAAAGTCAGCCACTTTCATAAGCATGCTGTCGATTTCTCCCGTTTCCTCACCAATACTGATCATCTGAATCGCCATTACCGGAAATACTTGCTCTCGCTGTAAGGCAAGACTGATCATGCCTCCGGTTTGCACTTCTTTGCGGGCGGAATCGATTGCGTTCGCAATGACCTGATTTCCGGCGGTATCCCGCACAATTTCCAGGGACGTCAGAATCGGAACCCCCGAACGGGATAGCGAACCAAAGGTACGACAGAAGCGAGCCGTTGCTGTTTTCTGAAGCAAGTCACCAAACAAGGGCATTTTGAGAGAAAAACGATCCACGGTTTCTCGGCCTACCCGCGTCTTGTAGTACATCCGAAATGCGATCACAAGCGCCACAACGACCACAATGAATCCAAGCACATACAGCGGAGTGCGGAGAAAATCGCTGATTGCCATCATCAACTTCGTGAAGGCGGGCAGTTCAGCGTCTAGCTCTTCAAAAATGTTGGCAAAAATAGGCAACAGAAAAACGGTCATCCCGATAAAGACCAAAACCGCAATACTACCCACCGCAACCGGGTAGGCCATTGCTGACTTAATTTGGTTATTCAATCGAGCAACGTCTTCTAGAAGTTTGGCAAGTCGGTTCATCACTTCGTCAAGTACACCGCCTACCTCGCCAGCCTGCACCATGCTCACATACAATCCATCAAAACAATGGGGATGCTTACGCATAGCATCAGACAGATTGGTTCCCTGCTGCACATCGGAACTAATTTCCTGGAGTGCCATCTTTAATTTAGGGTTTGGGCACTGGTCTGATAAGACACCCAGACCTCGTACCATCGCAACTCCAGCATTGATCAACACCGCAAACTGCCGCGAGAAAATCGCCTTATCCTTGACGGAGACCGAAGTCATCGCCATTTGGATCTGCTTGAGATCGAAGTTGAGGTTAAATCCGCGATCCTCTTTGAGTTCTTGAACAAAGAGTCCTCTATCACGCAGCAGGGTGCGTGCTTCACCAGGAGAATCAGCAACGATTTTCTGCTTTTTGGGGTTGCCCTTCGCATCACGGGCTTGAACAACGTAGGTAGGCATAGCTTACTCAACCATGAAGAAATAAAACAGCTTAGGTAGAGGGCGATCGCTCAACTATAACGCAACTTCTACCAAATGGTAGCTACTTTTGGGCGTAGACATTTTTCGCAGCATTCGGAGATCCGCCAGCACCAATGAGACGCTGCAGTTCATCTGGACGAGAGGTCTTAGACATCGCGGCTTCAAAGGTAATGTCGCCTGCCTTATACAAGTCTGCCAGCACCTTTTCGAGGGTGACCATGCCTAGCTTTCCGCCTGTTTGAATTGCAGAATAAATCTGAGATGTTTTTCCTTCCCGAATGAGGTTGGAAATCGCAGGAGTTACCACCATAATTTCCTGCGCCATCACACGACCAAACTGATTGGGCTTCGGATTCTTCCGAGGGACTAGCGTTTGGCTGAATACCGCAACCAACGAGTTAGAAAGCTGTACCCGCACCTGCTGCTGACGCTCTGAGGGGAACACATCGATCATCCGGTCAACCGTTTGGGATGCCGAACTGGTGTGCAACGTACCGAAGACTAAGTGACCCGTTTCTGCCGCCGAGATCGCGAGCGAAATCGTTTCCAAGTCCCGCATCTCGCCTACCAGAATAATATCTGGATCTTCCCGGAGGGCAGCTTTTAGCGCGTTAGCGAAACTCTTGGTATCTTCTCCTAACTGGCGTTGGTGAATCAGACTTTTAATCGGCTCGTAGACGAATTCAATCGGATCTTCAACCGTCAGAATATGTTCAGCACGGGTACGGTTGATCAGGTCAATCATGGCTGCCAGGGTTGTGGTTTTGCCTGATCCGGTTGGCCCTGTGACCAAAATCAAGCCCCGGGGTTTTTCCGCCATTTCCCGCACTACATCGGGCAGACCCAGTTGCTCAAAGTTAGGAATCTTGGAACTCAGAGCCCGAAGACAGGCCGCGTAGGTTCCCCGATCCTTATACACGTTGACCCGGAAGCGGGCTAACCCTTTGACACCATAGGAACAGTCCAACTCCCAGTTTTGCTCTAGGTTTTTCCGCTGATTGTTATTCAACATGCTAAAGATCAGGCGCTGGCACTGCTCTGCCGTCATCGGTTCATCACCAATGGGGGTGAGATGACCACTAATGCGGAAATAAGGAGGCAATCCCGCAGAGAGGTGTAAATCTGAACCTCCCATTTCTACGAGTTGTTCCATCAAATCTTCAATCATCAGCTCCATTGTGATTCTCCCGTGTTGTCAACGTCTAATTTGGGTTAGGTCAGTGGTCTATCTAAACCGATCAATCGCTCAATCTATAGCGTCAAGCTAGTCTTCAAATCGAGCCGTCAGGCAATACGGACAATCTAGCCATTCTTGCTTCAACTCGGCACTACACACACGACACGTTAGGACACTCTTGCGCTTCGCCTTCAATTCCGCCTCAAGTCCAGAATCCGTGAAGGTCACACGCTCAACTTCTTCAAGGGTGGTTACGCCTTGGCGTACCAAATTGAGGCTGTAGGCCAGCAGCGTTTGCATGCCTTCTTCTACAGCCGCTTCTTTAATACGTTCAGTAGGGGCACCCTCCGTAATCAGGGTTTGCAGACGTTCGGTAACGCGCATAATTTCATAGACACCACATCGTCCTTTGTAGCCAATGCCACCACACTTCGGACAAAGCTCATTGCGCTGCCGTGCTTCCGCAATTTCTTCGGGCTGAAAGGAATTGGCTTTGTAGAGCGTGAGGGCAGAGTCTCCAGAGGTTGCAAGACCAAAGCGAGCTAATTCTTCTGGACTAGGGTGATAGGGAATTCGGCATGCATCGCATACTCGTCGCATCAAACGCTGTGCCAGTACGCCAATGAGAGAGCTAGACACCATGAAGGATTCAACGCCCATTTCATCGAGTCGGGCGATGGCACTAGCGGCGTCGTTAGTATGCAAGGTGGTCAAAACGAGGTGTCCGGTTAGAGCGGCTTCGATGGCTGTTTTTGCGGTTTCGCGGTCACGAGTCTCACCCACCAGAATCACGTCGGGGTCTTGACGGAGGAAGGCACGGAGAATCGAGGCAAAGTCCATGCCTTTTTCGCGAATCACCTGCACCTGGGTTAGACCGGGCAACGAGTATTCAATCGGATCTTCAGCGGTGCTGATGTTTACCCCAATATCGTTCCGTTCAGCCAGTGCTGAGTACAGCGTCGTGGTTTTACCTGATCCGGTAGGGCCTGTGACCAGAATCAGACCGAAGGGGCGAGACACCATTTCCTGGACGATGCGTAGGCTCTCTGGATCGGTAATCAGCTTGTCGAGGCCGAGTTGCGTTGCCGAGTTGTCTAGAATCCGGAGAACGACTTTTTCGCCGTAGCGGCTGGGTAGGGTGCTTACCCGGAAGTCTACTTTGCGGCCATCGAAGATGCGGCGAATCCGTCCGTCTTGGGGTGCGCGTCGTTCCGCAATATCTAGGCTTGCAATGATCTTGAACCGGGCTGTAACGGAGGGAATGATTTTCTTGGGTAGGGGATCGAAGGCTTGCCGCAGTACGCCATCTTTACGGAATCGGATGCGGAGGTATTCCTCTTGGGGTTCAATATGAATATCAGAAACGCCTTCCTGGAGCGCTTTGACCAGAATCTTATTGACTAATGCAATGACCGGGGCGGCTTCTGCATCTTCAAGGGCTTCGTCTAAATTAACTTCCGCTTCTTCGTCGTCTTCCGTTAGCTCTAAGTACTCTAGACCTTGCAGATCAGATTTAACATCAACCTTTGCTTCTTGATCCCGCTGCTTTTCTTGGGCAACCTTTTCATCCAAGTACTTGGAGATGATGCGCTGATAGTCTTCGGAGGTGATCACCATGCGCTGGAGTTCAAGATTTTGACGACTCAAAATCCGTTTGAGGTCATCTTGAGCGCTGAGATCATCGGGGTTGACCATTGCCACCAGCACCGAGGGCGGATCTGTTTCTGTTTGGGAGAGGGGAACCAGCTCGTATCGGCGGCAGACATCGATCGGAATTAGGGTATCGATGAGTTGGGCCACTTGGTTGGTGGGGATTTGGGAAACTTCTGGGTCTAGGGACTCTACGCCGTAAAGAATCTTGAGTTCAAAAAGCTGTTGCCGCTTGTATTGACGAATCACATCGGCGGGAAGTTGTTTGCCCGTAATAGACTCAAGAACATCGGTTAGCGATCGCCCCGATTTGCGGCTTTCCACTAAGGCTTGCTGCATCTGCTCAGTATCGGCATACCCAGACTGAACCAGCTTGTTGCTAAAGGGTGAAAAATTATGCTGAACGATCAGCGCGCGTCGTGCGGAAGAGTTTGTCATAACTGATGCCGAAAATCTCCTTGATACAGTGTTCCCAAGCGTTCCAGTCAATGCAACACAGCCATCTCAGGATGTAGTTTTGTGAGTCGAGCTTGCGAGGGAGGGGCGATCGCCAGGGAGGAGGTGGGCTGAGTGCACGGGAATGGTTGCTCTACTCATAGGCGCTAGTCCGAACAGAAGCCGTTGTTTCGACGTTAGTTCGATTTGCGAAGTGAAGGATGGGGAATGCAAGGCTATGACTTTGATAATAGCCTTTGCGTTTGAGTTCTAACCCTGTAAAAGCACCCTATCTCAAAAACTCAGCAGATTCCTCATTCTCCTCCTGCCTGTAGTTTGCCCAAATCATACCGCCTTGGTAACGATCGAACTGGATTTGGGTACACATTTGCGGTGCTTTATCGTCTGAGATTAGGCGATCGCTCAATACTTCGTTACAGAAACCTATAAAATTTCAATGGTTTCACCCCATTTTTCGAGCCAGCGCATCACGTCGGGGGGCAGTGTCGTCTTGGCACGAACGGTGGCGTTAATGCAGACATGCTGGGTATTGGCGCGAGCCACGCAGGGGGGGGGTGCGTCCGGCATGTCGGGGTCGCGATCGCCCTCTACAAAGATTTCGTAGTTAATTTCAAAGTTGCTGTTTCCCAACTGGCGCGGTTTCACCTGAATGATTTGGCGATCGCCACAAAACATAGGGCGAAAGAAATCGACATCGGCATGGGTGATGGGGATGGCAATTTTGGGATAGCAGAAAAATGACTGCAGGTTGATGCCCGCTTCTGCTAAGGATGCTTCGTAGGCTTCGTGACACATCGCGAGGATGTTCGCAAAGTAGACGACCCCGGCTGAATCAGTGTCTTGAAAACGGACGGTTCTGGAGTACTTAAACGGCATAATGCAAACCTAATGTCATCGAAACCCACCCATTCTAAGCGGGACACCGTTTCTTGATAATAGCTTTGTGATCTGGATTAAGAGGGTTTGCCATTGCTTTAAGAATTAAGGATGATTATGAGATATAAATGAAATTTATATAAAAAGGGCGTTTTCATCTAGAGAAATTATGACTAGGCTAGAACTATCGATAGTTATTCAGTCATCATCATGTTGGATTTGATTAAACACACTGCTCGATCCATGACTTCGCCTCAGCGTTCAATCTCGTCCTCTCGCTACTTGCGTGTTATTCGCCAATGGCTCGACAATTTAGAAATTCGGGATATCGCCAGTGCTCACCTTGTATGCCGCGTGATTCCGGCTCAGTGTCCCTTTGAGCGGGATATTGTAGTGCTGGGGCGCAAAATTGCCCATATTCCGCCCTTGTGCAAGCTAAATCCGTTTTATACGGAAGTGTCGAATCTTCGATTTCGGGCGCTTTGCTACTTAGCAGACCACGGTGAAGATATCCGCGCCTATTGTTAAAGTCCTGACGACGTTGTTTCTGTGGAATCGTGAACGCCATGGCAAAGCTGAAAGAGACCTTTTACGAAGGATGATCGGTGCAAATTTACGGAAGCGATCGCTGTCTGTTGCTGTCCTTCTCATGGCTGGGTGTTTTTGATTGGAGTGCTGCTGGGGTTTTCCCTGGCGCTGCTAGGCGTTCACCCTGATCCGTTGCCGACTGCATCATCGACAGAAAGCGTAATGCCACCAGAAGCAGCACCCCTAGCCATAGATTAGCCGTCTTGCCTCCCGCATTTTGCGTTCATGACCTTGCCTTAGCCTCACTCTTCAAGTAGGCTGTTCAATCCTCAACTCAGCATTGCCTACCCCCTAAGAAGATAAGTCCTTGGGTATGATAATCATGCAGTCAGCGTGATTGCCGTTTGGCTTTTTAGCGAAGGGCAATCGCCCTAACTGCCAATCTCGCGGGAAAGAGTGGGATTGTTCGGGCTTTCTAGCCATTCAAAGGGTAGAGCGTCTGTTGTGGTTTGGAACGGGGAAAAGGAAATGGGTTGGCAACTGCGCGACTACGTTTTTGCAGCGTTTATGACCGTGGGCATGGTGCTTTCGGTGTTTATCGTTGGGCCATTTGTGCCGCCGCCCTTTCAACTGATTGTGTGGGCACCGATCGGCGCACTGTTTCTCACTCTTGGCATGGCGCGATTGCAGAAACGGGGCAGTGTGGCGCTGATGATTTTGCCGATGGCCTTGCTATTGGGACTGCAATCGGTGTCGATGACGGTTTATCTGGCTCTGACGGTGTTGATGACAGAGTTGGTGATCGTTTTCCGGGGGAGCTACCGCACCAAGGCAAATCGACTGTTGGGCACGTTGGTCTTTTTTGAAACCGCAATCGTGATCGGTATTGTGGCGTTAGTCTTCATCGTTGGGGGCGACTATGCGCGACTGGCCAATCAGCCCTGGATTTTCTTAGGGATGGCGATCGCCATTGGGCTGGCGGCAACTCTGGGATGGTGGCTGGGCGAACAAGTGGTGAACCAGCTCCGACGGGCAGGGAAGTTAGATGCAGACACAGACGCGAACGATGCCACCCCAGATGCAGACGTTTAGACAGAGGCGCGATCGCCGCTCTGGGTCGTGGCTGATCACCGTTAATCCGCTGCTAAAAATTGCGGTCTGTATTTTGCTGACGACCTTTGCGTTACTGCTGCAAAATCCGTGGGCGATCGGTTTACTTGTCGGTGTAACGTTGCTCGTTTTAATCACTCAGGTTCGTCTATCTATTTCGGTGCTGCTGCGAGGAGCGATCGCCCTTGCCGTCTTTGCCGGATTTTCGCTCTGGTTAGTAGATGGGTGGGATCAGGCGACATTAAGCGTTTTTCGACTGATGGCACTCTTCCTCCCTGCCCCTATTCTGGCGGGCACAACGCCACCGATGGATTTGATCCGGGCACTGGAAGCTGTCCGCCTCCCGCAGTTTTTAACCCTGAGTGTATTACTGGTTTGGCGATTTTTGCCCGTGATTGCCCAGGAAGCAAAGCGGATTCTGGAGGCGAACCAATTGCGCGGCGTTGATCTCTCGCGGCATCCGATGCAATGGTTTTCGGGACTGTTCGTACCACTGATTTTCCAAATGGTCGCCTATGCGGATGAGGTAACGGTGGGGCTGCAAACGCGAGGGTACGATGGCGTGAGTCCCCGGAGTAACAGTCGGCCTTTGCAATGGACGGGACAGGATACAGTGTTTTTAGTCAGTGTTGGAGTGCTGCTGGCAGGCGTCAGCTACGTGGAATGGGGAATGCGTTGAACAACTCGCCAATTCTGGAGCTACAGGATCTCTCGTTTACCTATGCTGTCAACAAAACCCCCACGCTCCAATCGGTTAACCTGACGTTGTATCCGGGCGAAGTGGTATGGATTGCCGGAACCACGGGCAGCGGCAAAAGTACGCTGCTGAACTGTATTGCGGGAATCTCTCCATCCCATACCGGAGGACGCTTAGCGGGCAAAATCCAGATTGGTGGACAGGATGTGGGGAACTGGTCACTCCGGGAGCGATCGCGCCAATGCTGCACGTTGCTTCAGAATGTGGAAACGCAGATTTTTACGGATCAGGTGTGGGATGAGCTAATTTTTGGGCTGGAAAATTGGGCTGTTGAGCCGTCGCACATTGCCCCGATGGCGGCTCAGTCCCTCCAGGAATTTGGTTTAGCGGATCAGGCGGATTGGGCGATCGCCCGTCTTTCTGCGGGACAAAAACAGCGGTTGCTCCTAGCCTCGATGCTGGCGATCGGGCAGCCAATCCTTTTGTTTGATGAACCATTGGCCTATCTGGATGCGCAGGGAGTGGAGCTCTGGCTGCATTTGCTGACGGAGCGTCGCCAAAAGGGAGATGCGATTTTGGTGATCGAGCATCGCGCAGAACTGATGACCCGCCTGTGCAATCGTGCTTATCGCTTACAGGATGGACAACTTAGCGAATGGAATCCCCAAGACATCGAACGCGCCACAGCGATTTCTCTAGATATCACGCCGCGATCGCCTCAAGAGCCTCGACCTGCTCCAGAAATCTGCGTCCTCCGTACCCAAAACGTCGCCTGGGGCGGCTATCCGGCCTATCCGGATCTGACCCTTTACGCGGGCGAAGCAGTATTGCTGAAAGGCGACAACGGCTGTGGCAAAACGACGCTCCTGCGCTTAATCAGCGGACTCCTCCAACCCGATCAGGGTGAGATTGAACTGATGGGGCAGACCACCCGCCGCAAACGGGGAACAGCGATCGCCAAAATCGTCGGTTTTGTCCTCCAAAATCCCAATCACCAACTCTTTGCCGAAAGCGTTCATGCGGAGGTCGCCCAACCGGGAACCGATCCCAAGATTGCGACGGAACTGTTGACTAATCTGGATCTGATGAAATTGAGCGATCGCCATCCCCATTCCCTATCCCAAGGGCAGAAACGGCGGCTGGCTCTGGCAGCGGTGCTGGTGCGTCAGCCTCAGCTTTGTTTGCTCGATGAAATTATGGTAGGTCAAGATGGGCGATCGCTCCTGCTAATGCTCCATGCGCTGAATGCCTTCACCCAGGTAGGCGGAACTCTGCTGTTTACCTCCCATGATCCGCGTGTAGTAGATCCCCTCAATGCGCGAGTTGTAAACCTGCCCTAACAAAAACCGTTTTCCCCAATCCTAGGAAAACGGCTTTACTCGTTCCTTGAAATCTGTGAATCGCCAAACCCAGGTTTTCAAACCCGTGCCGGAGCGCCAAACCGGATCTTGAGATAATCCTCTTCGATCTTGGCTCCAGAGGGTTGCAAGGCCGCCAACGCCTGGGGTAGCACCAAGTTGCGGCGGTGATTCCCAATCCGAATATTCAGTTCATCTCCCGTCTTACTCAGATCGATCCGGTCTTTCGGAATACCGGGAAGATGAATCTCTAGGCTGTACTGATCCTGGTCTTGGACTACACGCAAGGTCGTTTCCTTGTAGTAGACCTGGGCGGGATATTCGTCGGCGTACAGAGTCTCCTTCAGCCGATCTAGCGCCTCCAAACCACACATTTCCTCGGAATACAGCGGAACCTCCTTCACAGGCAACGGACGGAAGTTGTCGTGGATCTCTTGGCGATACTGCTGCTGATTCTCTTTCCAGCGCTGGAAGAAGGGATCGGCTACGGATTTCGGGATAATTCGGTTTGCCACCACCATATCCGTCGCCACGTTATACAAGCTCAGGTAGGCGTGCGCCCGTAGCGACTCTTTGATCACCATCTTTTCGGGGTTCGTCACTAAGCGCACCGAGGTTTGGGTATTGTCCGTCAGCACCTTTTCTAGCGCTTCAATCTGCTCGTAGAACTCGTAGGGCGCATCCATCACTTCTTGGTTCGGAAGCGAAAAACCTGCAATCGGACGAAAAAGGGGTTCTACAATCGGACGTAGGGCAACGGAAACCGCTTGGAAGGGTTTGTAGAAGCGGCGCATATACCAGCCTGCTACTTCCGGCAAACTCAACAACCGCAGAGCCGTTCCCGTTGGAGCCGAGTCAATGATCAGAACGTCAAACTCGCCTTCGTCGTAGTGACGCTTCATCCGTACCAAGCTAAAAATTTCATCCATCCCGGGCAGAATCGCCAACTCTTCCGCCTCGACGCCTTCCAATCCTCGCGCCTGAAGCACCTGGGTGATATAGCGCTTGACCGCTCCCCAGTTTCCCTCCAGTTCCATCAGCGCATCTAGCTCCGCTCCCCACAGATTTGGGCGCACAGACCGAGGCGCGTGCTCCAACTCCATGTCAAAACTATCGGCGAGGGAATGGGCTGGATCCGTGCTAAGAACTAGAGTCTTATACCCCAATTCCGCACAGCGTAACCCTGTTGCTGCTGCCACAGAGGTCTTACCGACGCCGCCTTTACCCGTCATCAAGATTACGCGCATGAGTGCCGCAGTCCTCGCTTATGAGAAAAATTTACACTCTTTTACTTTATCGTTTTTCAGGCGATGTCGTGGGGAAAACGTGCTGTTTCAGGACATCCAGGCGGGAGCAGTGCCAGTAGTCAATATGGGAGGAAATCAGGCCGTCCTCATTTACCTCCAACTCACTCCAGCCAGGGATCGAAATGCGCGGTTTCCAAGGCAAAGGCGTTGTCCAAGAGAGGGTCCATTCGGTGCGAATGTGGCGATCGCCCGCCTGAATGTCATGTAAATCTAACGTGGGATCGCTGAACCAGGCCTGGATAAAGCCAATCATCTGACGGTAGCGATCGCACCCCCGAAACTCGTTCATCGGATCTTTGAAATACACATCCTCTGCATAGAGGTGAAAGCTTTGATCGTCGGGGAAGCGGCGGTAGTCGGCTTTGAGTTGTTCAACGAGGGAGGCTAGGGGTAGGGACATGGTGAAGAGGTGAAGGAGTAGAGGGGGGATGGGGTGAGGGAGAAAATCTGCCTTTTGGATTTCTAAGCGTTTCGAAAATTTCGTTACATCTATTTACAATACAAGAACATCATAATTTACAGTTCATTCCCCTATCTGTCTTAAATTCATTTCGGTTTCTATGGCTGACACGTTAACGAAAGTTGCATATCAAACCTTTCAACAAGGTAAGGGCGCATTTGGACTCGCCCATAAAACCTTAAGTTCTCGGTTTCTGAACTTGCTCGCGCCGATCGCAGAGCATCGTAAAACTGAACCTCTCCCTCCTGAAGTGCTCAGTCAGTTTCAGCAGCGGGCCAATGAGCTGATGGAAACGGATTGGCACGATGCGGAAGCAGGAGTCTATCCTACGAGTCTGCTATTCGATAACCCCTGGCAGGATTTCTTCCAGTTCTATCCCATGCTCTGGTTCGATATGCCGAAAAGCTGGTTCCGAGCCAACCAAAAGCAGTATCAGGCGTTCTCCCCTGAAATTCGCACCGAGGGCTACCCGGACTATTACGTGCAAAATTTCCATCAGCAAACCGATGGTTACTTAAGCGATGAGTCTGCGAATTTGTACGACCTGCAAGTTGAAATTCTGTTTAACGGAACCGCAGATCCCATGCGGCGGCGGGTTTTGGCTCCCTTAAAGCAAGGTTTGCAGGTGTTTAGCGGTGTTCCATCCCACCAAATCCGTATTCTGGATGTGGCCTGCGGTACTGGACGAACCCTCCGTATGCTTCGGGGAATGTTACCGGACGCCTCTCTCTTTGGAACGGATCTATCGCCTGCCTATTTAAGAAAGGCCAATCAGATTCTCTCGGAGATTCCGGGGGAACTGCCCCAGCTTTTGCAGGCGAATGCGGAATCCTTACCCTACGTGGACAACTATTTCCACGGTCTAACCTGCGTGTTCCTGTTCCATGAACTGCCTGCCTCGGTGCGTCAAACGGTGATTCATGAGTGTTTCCGGGTCTTGCAACCTGGTGGAACGCTGGTCATTTGCGACTCGATCCAGGAAAAGGATTCGCCAGAGTTTGCGGTCAGTATGCGGAATTTTCCGGTGATGTTCCATGAGCCGTACTATCGCCACTACATCGTTGATGATATTGACGGCAAACTCCAAAAGGCGGGCTTTGAGATGCTCGAAACTCAAATTCACTTAATGAGTAAGTACTGGATTGTTCGGAAGCCTGGGGAATAGCGGTTTTGAGTTCTGAGTTTTGAGTTCTGAGTTTTGAGTAGCACACCTCTAACTCTGTCATCGCGTCTAAGGAGATACAGGGTTCAGATACGGGCGATCGCTCCTCCTCAACAGGGATTGGGGCGATCGCTTTTTAATCCGCAAACCCGAATCACCAAGTGCGACCTACTGAGTTCTGTTGAATTCCTTAATCTTTGATCGTGATCGTGTGGATCTGACCCATAATTTTGGATGATGAGGGTCTTCGTAAATTTGACCACCCGTATTTTGACCGAAAATAGATCGTTAGCGGTGTGATTTAAAGCGGTTGAGGAGATAACGGCGATCTTCATCATGCAGCCTTTGCTCTCCCCTCGTGGGACATGCAGGATTGTTCCACTCAGCGCTTAGTTCTTGTATGGCAATCAGATTCAGCCTATAGATCTCTCATTCAAAAGGTTCTAGCTGAACATGATGCGCATCCCAACGTCGTCGTGATTGATTACATGCAGGACGCCTCGGACTTCTTACAATGTCAAGGGAATTATACGGCTCGTCCCCGTCCTGATCTGATTCTGCTCGATTTGGAATTGGCTGGGGAATCCCCAGACTCTGAGGCATTCACAGGGTATGACCTGCTTTCGATGCTCAAAACGGATTCCCGCCTCAAGCGGATTCCCATCATTGTCTTAACGATGTCTGACAGCCCAGAGGATATCGTGAAAACCTACACGGTTCAGGGCAATTGTTATGTCATTCGTCCGGGCGATCGCGATCAGCTCGTGCAAACCATTCAGCGGATTGAAGACTTTTGGCTCAACATTGTAACGCTTCCCAGTGAGTAGTCACTTCTCAATCTTGAATAGGCTTAAACCTACTTGTCGGAATTCAAACAATCGGCAATTTTTGATACGTTATACCCGCCTTTAAATAAGAAATTACGTTGCTTTATTGAGAGAAACTACGTTTTATTTCGCAGTTTTCTAACCTTCCGTTTTATTTAACGATTTGACCCCGAGCGATCGAGAGGTAATGATCTATTGTCGAAGTAAGGGATGCTGTGTTCTTGTGGTTCTTCATAGGTAAGCTTCTCAGGACAATATAGCGCTTCTTCCACAACACGGAGGCGACCTAACACGGAGGCAAACACCATGAGCAGCCAGAGCCTGAATATTTCAGACCATCGTCTTTCCAACTTAAAGCAGCCCTCCATCCATACGTTGACCCAAGTGCAGCCGCACGGTGTCATTTTGGTATTGCATGAGCCTGACATGGCGATCTTGCAGGTGAGTCGAAACGCTTCAACCTTACTTGGATAACCTGCTGAAGCCCTAGTCGGGAAGAATCTAGAAGACATCGTTGATGCCTACCAAGCGGATAAATTAACGCAAGGGCTAGCCTCCGATAATCTCGATTTGATGAATCCGACCAAGATTTGGGTTCGTCGTATTGGGGATGACTATGGTGTGTTTGATGCAATTTTTCATCGAACCCTAGATGGCTTTTTAGTACTGGAATTAGAGCCTGCGCTGCTCCAGGAAAATATTCCGTTCTTAGGGTTTTATCACCTGGCAAAAGGGTCAATTAATCAACTAGAAGCTGGGGCAACACTGACCCAGTTTTTCCAGATCATTGTGCAAGAAGTTCGGAAAGTAACCGGATTTGATCGGGTCATGCTCTATCGCTTTGATCAGGATAATTATGGCGAGGTCATGGCAGAAGATAAAGTTCCTGAACTGGAATCCTACATGGGATTACACTTCCCCGAATCCGATATTCCGCTGCCTGCGCGTAAGATGTTTGTCTCGAACTGGATTCGCACCATCCCCGACGCCACTGCTCATCCCGTCAAGCTATACCCGCCGCTCAATCCCCAAACCCACCAGCCTACGGATCTCACACTGTCCATTTTGCGGAGTCCGTTTCCGTGTCACCTAGACTAACGTCAGTTCGGGATAAGAGAGGGGCAGGTTAGAGAGGCTGAAAGTGCTAAGTTTTCCCCCCTTGACCTGCCCCATGTTTAGTCTAGAAGACCTGTTTTGTGACATCGATGACT
>JACYMB010000239.1 GCA_015272205.1 Synechococcales cyanobacterium T60_A2020_003
CTCATGTCTGGATGGGAAGCGCCACGGGCGGTTCTGTCGCCGTGAGGGTAAGGGTAAAGCCTCCTGGTCGCGGGGTTCCGGCAGACCTGCCGTAATCCTAAGAAAAACGTAGGGATTCCCCATTTCGCGAAGCGAGCCGCTACCCTCCAACCTAGGGAGCGCCGAGGATTCGGTAGAGGAGTCAGATAATGGGGCGATCGCGGCGACGCTGGATAGTTGGCATCGGTCTGGGATTTTTGGCTTGCGCCTTGGCGATTCTTGTCAGCTGTGGCTCAGCCCCGACCTCAAGCTTCCCGGCACGGTTGACCATTGGCCTGGTCAACTATGACGATAGCGGTGCAGACACCGTGGAAAAATACAGGCGCTTTCAGCAATACCTCGCCGAACAGCTCAAGACCAATATTGAACTAGAGCCCGTTTTTAATGAACTGCGCGCCGTTGAGCAAATTCAGCGGCAGGCGTGGTCGCTGGTGTTTGCGCCGCCGGGGTTAGCCGCGATCGCGATCGCTGAGGCTCAGTATGTACCCCTCTTTCCCCTCCAGGGCACGCCCAATCTGCGATCGCTAATCGTGGTCAACGCCGAGAGTGACACCGAGGCGTTGTCTGATCTCGCCAACACCGCGATCGCCCTTGGCGAACCCGGATCCGCCGCAGGCTATTATCTTCCCCTCTACGACCTCTACGGCCTGACGCTTCAGGAAATTCGCTTTGCCCCCACCCCAAACGCCATTCTAGATTGGGTGGCCGATGGTACCGTCGCCGCCGGGGCCATCTCAGAAGAAGACCTCCAGCGCTACCGCAACGATTACCCCCGCGCTGCGTTTCGGGTGCTACACCAGAGCCGCGTGATCCCCAGCGGAGCAGTGCTCCTATCCCCTACGGTTGAACGCAATCAACAGCAGTTGATCGAAACGGCGATGCAGTCTGCCCCCTCAAATTTATCCGCCGATGCAGGCTATATCCCCAATGCACCCCCGCCAGACTTCGAGCAACTGATTCAACTGGTCGAGAAGGTGCGGCCCTTGGAATCACGGGTCAAGGCATCACCAGCAGTGCTGACGATTGAAGCCGAAAGCCCGATCGAGGGCGACGGCTAAGGGTGACGCTGCGCTAAGGTCGAGATGGGATGAGGCGTTGGGAATCGCGATCGCGAGTCAGTCTCAATTTTATACGGCTGCTACACTGAACTGCAGTATAGGGAGATAGGGGCTCATCCTGCGATCGCAAACGGGATTGGTCGCGTTAATTACTCATCCCATGACACGCCGTCAGTATGATGAGCCCAACCCTTTTTGTCCTGCTCTCGGCAGATCAATTTAGACTGTTCACCCTCACCCTAGGAGACGTTTTAGCTTCCGAGGGCAGAGTCAGTTTCTAGAGTGGCCTACCCGATACAGTTAGGAAATTCAAGAATCAGGGTTGAAGCGTTTAATACCTACAATCGTCGTGATTAAACGCTGCGAACATGGCTTCTTTACCAGCGTCCTCTGCCATGAATACTGAAGTTCCTGATGCAAATCGCGGGCAACGCACCCTAGCCGCCATCGTACTCACCGATGCGGTCGGGTTTAGTGCACGCATGTCAATGGATGAAGAAGATACGCTCGCCCTGATTCAACGCGATCTCAGCCTCATGGAGCGTCTTTGTCAACGTTTTGAGGGGCGCGTCATCAAGTCAACGGGCGACGGTCTGTTGATGTATTTTGTGAGTGCCGTTCAGGCCATGAATTGCAGCCTCAAAATTCAACAAGAGCTGCATCAGCTGCACCATCAAAAAGGATCAGAAAACACCCTCCAACATCGAATTGGGGTACACCTCGGCGATGTATTTATTAACGAATCTGATGTCATGGGGACAGGGGTCAATATTGCCGCTCGCCTCCAGACCGAAGCCTTCCCCGGCGGAATTTGCATTTCACAAATTGTCTATGACGTGGTGAAATCCCGCCTCGATCTTGATGCAACCTACGCAGGCCCACTTCAGCTTAAAAACATTCGGGAGCCCCAACCCGCTTATCACATCAACCCCATCCCCAATGCCTCGCCTGCCCCAGTATCAACACCCGCCAGGACGTCCGTTGCCGCTGCCCAGCCCTTATCTCCCAACCCTGAAGAATCGCCAGATTCTGGCAGCAGTTCCCGCGATTCCCTCACGCCAGGGACAAAAGTTGGGGGACGCTATACGATTCAGCGGGTGATTGGTCAAGGCGGGTTTGGTCGATCTTACTTAGTTGAAGATACCCAGCGTTTTGGGGAGCCCTGTGTCCTAAAAGAATTCTTTCCCGCGAACAACAATAAGTCGAGCCGATCGCTCCAAAAAGCCCTCGACTTATTTAAGCGTGAGGCCAAAACCCTCTATCAAATCAACCATCCCCAGGTGCCGAAGTTTTGGGCTTGCTTCACCCAGGGCAAGCGCCTGTTCATCGTGCAGGAATATATTGACGGTGTCACCTATTCTCAACTGATTAAGCAGCGAAAACGGGATGGAGTTCGCTTTAGTGAAGTAGAGGTGCTGCGCTGGCTCATGCACATGCTGCAAGTGTTGGACTATCTGCATGGGCTGAATTTAGTCCACCGTGATATTTCGCCGGATAACATTATTTATTCGCGCGATCGCAACTTACCCGTGTTGATTGACTTTGGCCTCGTGAACGATGCCATGACCAGCCTCCTCTCTGAGGATCATGAAGACGGCAAATCTGGCACGATGGTCGGCAAATTTGGCTACTCGCCACCGGAGCAGATTCAGCTTGGGCAATGCTTTCCATGCAGCGATTTATATGCTTTGGGCGTCACCACCTTGGTACTGCTGACGGGGCGATATCCGCGCGACTTGATGGATCGCAGCACCCTAGATTGGCGCTGGCAAGACTATGCACAGGTGAGTCCGGGGCTGACTGCGATTCTCCAGCGCCTATTACAGCAGCGCCCAGCGGCGCGGTTTCAGACCGCCCGTGAGGTGCTCGAAATCGTGATTCCCATGTTGTCTGGGCAGGGGGGTAATCTTCAAAATCAGGCATCTTCGCCATTGCCCCAATACACGGCGGCGGCGGTTGATCTGACGGTTGACCCGACTGTTGCCCCGGTGTTTGAGGCCCCGATGCAGGGCGGCCAGTCGGTACTGCGTGATCCGGCATTTATTGAGCAGTGTCGCCAAGAACTGACCCGCTGTGTGGGGCCAATGGCGAACTTTTTGCTGGAGGATGTGCTGGAGCAATATCCCAACGCGACGCCCCAGGAATTGGTAGAACACCTGGCTGCCCAGCTTTCGGATGGTAAGCAGGCCAGCGAATTTTCCACCAGTGTCCACATTGCAACCCCTTTGGGTGGTGTGGAACAACCCGGCGCTGGGCTCACCCGGCTGCAACGGGGTTCGACGAGTGGCGCAGAGCTTGCCTCGGTCAGTTCTGGTGTTCAGAGCAGCGGTGGGGCTGAGCCGATGGGGCTGAGCCCAGAGTTTTTGGAGCGTTGCCGCCACGCCTTGGTGAAATGTGTGGGGCCGATGGCCGACTTTTTGCTGGAGGAAACGCTAGCGGATTACCCCAATTTGGGGCCGCAAGGGTTGGTGGCGCAACTGGCGACGGAAATTCCCGATACGTGCAAGGCCCAGGAGTTTCAACAACAGTTGC
>JACYMB010000240.1 GCA_015272205.1 Synechococcales cyanobacterium T60_A2020_003
AGAGCGATCTGGGGAAGCCCGCGCTCTACCCGATAGGGTGAGCGTCGGGAGGATGTCACTCATCGTCATCATCATCCATCTCTTCATCCTCCAGAGCAGCAAAGAGCATCTTCGCCTCTTCTTGCTGCTGCTCTAGATAAGCCTGCACCAGTTTCACATGGGTCTTGAGCCACTCGACATCCCCCCCGGCGGCCAAGCCTTGATTGCCAAAAACCAAAACTCCGGCCAGGGTTTGGCGGCTTTGCTTCAGGGTTCCACGCTTCAAGGCTTTTGCCGGATCATCCGTAACCAGAAACACATAGCGGGTCGGCTGGGCACTCAAAAATGCAGTTACAAAGTCAGAATCCAGCTTGAAGAGTATCCTCACATCAATCCACAGGATTTGACAGGCTTGGGCTACCGACCATACGTTGAGGAGGAAGCAGGTTTCCAAACTCAGGAGCCGTCCGTCAGAGTGTGCGCCATCTGAATGGGGATCGGGGAAGAGTTCCTGAAGTCGCTCCTTCTGCTGAAAATACTCGCGCAGGGGTTGAACCTCAGGGTCTTGCCATTGCCGTTCAATCACCTGGAGGGGCAAATTCAACCCGTCTGGGTGGGGTTCCAACACTGCCTCCGTCAAAAAGGCCGATTTAGAAATCAAATCGGCCTCATCGGGAATCACCTCCTCTAAGCGGGCGGCGATCGCCTGCAACATACTAAAATCTGGCTCGGAAGTGACGATCGCCCACACCTGATCACCGGGATGGAGTTTCAGGGTATCTAGCGTGTCGGGGAAAACCTGTTCACTTGCATGAATCCAGAGGACTTGCGGCAAGGGCTGATTTAAACGGGGCGATCGCCGCCGCTGCTGACAATACCGCTCCGCCTGTATCGCAAAATCAACGTACTGGCGATAGATGGGCAATAAGCGACTGAGCTTACCAAATACCGTGGTGATCTGCCGTAAGCCTACAAACGCGGAACGAAGGGCAAATAGGTAGATCAACAAGTCTGACCAGCGTCGAGTGCCCTTAAAGGTGGCGATCGCAAAAAAGGTAAACAGTCCCACCAAACAGCATACAAAGAAGATCCCGTTCACCATCTGAATGCGACTATTGACCAGTTTTCGCGCAAAAAACAGTACCGAAGCTTCAGTGTATTCAGGCGCTTCAATGCTCTGGCGAGCCTCCTCCAATTTTCGCTCAGGGGGTAGGCTCGTCCCAACCGCTAAATCTAAAGCTTGCGCGACCCCCTTCCTTGCCTTTCGCCCAATTTGGGAATAGGCCATTTGCTTTTGGGTTGCCCACTGATTGGATTGATACAGCGGAATGAAATACACCAAAATGAGCGGGATTAGCAAAGCTGTCAAGCCAGGACTGGTTTTAACGAGAAATACCGTAGCGACGATAAAGGTAATTCCTGGCAAAATGCCGCCCATCATCCGTCGTAATGCAATAGACGTACCGCGAGTGGTGCTGAAAAAAAGCTGCATGGCATCCGTAGGTGGGCCATCCACTAACCGTTGCCAGCCAAAGTAGCGAGGATCGCTAGCAATCCGAAAAAGACGATACGACGCATGCTTTTGATAGGCGATCGCCAAATGGGCAATCAGCCAATCTACCCAATACAACAGCACCGCACTGAGGATACCCAAGAGCATCATCCCAAGCGTAAAAAGCGTCAGTAAACTAGGACTGTTGAGCTGCCACTCAATCCCAAAGAGGTTCGGGGTGCTATTGGATTCTAGCGACCGAATGTAGAAAATTAGTCCCCCAAAGATCGCCGTTGCAGAGGTGATGCCTAACCAACTCAGAATCACGATTAGAATAATCCTTAGCTTGAAGTGACGCCAGCAATCCAGGGCAAGCCAACCGGCTCGATAGAAGTAGGCTTTAAACTGTTGGCGTCTGCTGGTACCGTCGGTGTTCTTCAAGGCAGTGGAATGTTGTGTAATAGAAAACGTATGGGGTCAATACTAATATCAAATCCGGTTAATCCATGATCCGTTAAGGTGCGTAGGCAGGTTTCGCTGTTCAACCTCAATAGGCGCTGAGTTTTGCCTCCTAAACCCGCCTGTACAACCATCCGTATCCAAGCGGGTTTGATGTAGCAAGCACAATCCGATCGTCCTGAAGCCGTGAATATCCTCACAAGACGGTCAATGATAAATTTTATCCCTGTCTGCTAATACTCTCCGAGGAGAATTGGGTGAAAATAGCTGATAGGCAGTGCCGTTCTAAGTGGTCTACAAATTCATAATTGGCATTTTGGCTTTCCAGGTTTCGTAGAGTTCGATGTCGAGCGCTAATGATTTCGCAAGTTTGGCACGCAACTCATCGGTGGGACTTAGGATTTTAGGATGCCGTTTGCCTGCGATATTGGCTGATTCAAATTCTGGAGGAACACCAATATGTTTGAAAATGATGGGGCAGTCCTGATTAATCCGCTCCGTCAGGGAAACCACGTCAAAGGTTTCTAAAATTTCGTTAGCCATCTTGAGCTTTTGCTTCGCTGGCAGAACGGGTAAAAAGGGAGCGAACCATTTTGCTCCGTATACTTTCAAAATCCATCGCAACTGGCTCTGGCGCTCTCGCATGGAACGATACCACTCGTCAAAGCTAATAATCTCCTTATTTTCCTTGCGACGGATATTCATTTTCCAGTTGTAGCGAGAAACGGTCCAAGCTATAGGATCACGCAGAAAAATCAGATGCTTGTGCGTTTTGCCAGGAACAAGCTTGTGGGTATGGCAATTGACTCGATGTCCTAGAATGACCCGCGCCTGTAGCCGCTCCTCCAGACTACGCTTGGAAAACGGCAGCTTTCCTTCTGCACCACCCCCCCGATTTTGGAACGCCTTTGACCCTACAAGGTGGATGAACTCCGAAGGCTCCAAATACATCTGAAAATGCTTACGCATCGTGGTGCCGCCTGTTTTGGGAATATGGGCAAAGATGTATACGGTGTCGTCGTTCACGGGCGCTTCCTCAAGTAGTGCGTTCGGTTATGGATAGGCGAGGGCTTGAACCTGCCTGGTGGACTATAGAGTCCTTGCAGCTTGGGTGATTAACTGTTGATAGTTCTGGTTCATGTGATTAAAACTATCCACATGGGCTTGGGTAATGTCAAGTTGGCGGCAGCGTTCCTCAAATAACTCTTTGGCATACGCGTAAAGCTCTAGGTCAATGGCGTTGCGATCGCGAATCGTTTGCAACACATGGGATGGTACTGAAGCAAGGTCTGTTTTCTGTTTGGAGATATTTTGCCGGACGTAAAAAATATCTTTGAGCTTCAACAGACGTTTCAGCATGATTAGAAACTTCGTGTATTCCTCGGCGTTGTTGCATGAAAGAGGGGTTGCGGGCAGGAGAGGCATGGTAAATTTCA
>JACYMB010000241.1 GCA_015272205.1 Synechococcales cyanobacterium T60_A2020_003
AATGTAGCTGCTTCAGCCATTCTCATTAACAATTCTTATTGCGGTGACCAGGTACGGTCAAAGCACCTGGAATGCCGTCAATAAATTTACGGGCTGGGTCGATGTGCCTCTGAGCAAGAAGGGGTTGCGTGAGGCTGAGCAGGCTGCCCAAAAGCTGAAATCGTTGCCGATTGACGTCTGCTTTACCAGTCTTTTGATTCGGTCAATTCAAACGGCTTTGGTATGCTTGGTCGAATCGGATGAAGTTGAACTTCAGGGGAAGAGTCCAATTCTCCACCACAACGCCGATGATCCCGATTGGCACGGTTGGGATCAGTATGAGGGCGATCCCGCGTTTGAGATTCCGGTGTATCCGGCGCAGGCACTAGACGAACGCTACTATGGCCACCTGCAAGGACTAAACAAGGCAAGCACCGCAGAACGATACGGGGATGACCAAGTTCATCTCTGGCGACGTTCCTACGATGTGCGTCCGCCCGGAGGCGAGAGTCTTGAGGATACGGCAGCTCGGACGATTCCGTTTTTGAAGGATCGAATTCTGACCCACGTTACCCAAGGCGATAACGTGCTGGTGTCTGCCCACGGTAACTCGCTGCGTTCGATCATCATGGATCTCGATCAGCTCACTGGCGAGGAAGTAGCCGGACTGGAATTAGCAACAGGAGTACCGATTATTTACGAAATTGATGCAAACGGACAAATTTTAGAAAAAGTAGTTTTGGATAAACAGGTAGGAGCGATCGCCTAGTCGGTAGCCTGTTCGCAGATAATAACTGATGGATGGATATGACAGAGGTTTGCTATGGATAAGCGCGCACTTTGGCAACGCTATCAAGATTGGCTCTACTATCACGACGGCTTGGATATTTACCTGGATATCAGCCGGATTGCTTTCAGTGCAGAGGATGTGGCTGCCCTAGAGCCAAAGTTTTCGAAAGCGTTTCAAGCTATGGATGCCCTCGAAAAGGGGGCGATCGCCAATCCTGATGAAGAACGGATGGTGGGTCATTACTGGTTACGAGATCCGGAGCGATCGCCCTCCAGCGAGATCAAAGCCGAAATTCAAACCACCTTAGATCAGATCCATACCTTTGTTCAGAAGATTCATGCGGGCGATATTCGACCTCCCCAAGCTACTAAGTTTACCGATGTATTATCGGTGGGAATCGGCGGCTCTGCCTTGGGGCCTCAATTCGTTGCCGAAGCCCTCGCCCCTGAACACCCGCCCATGGCGATCCACTTTATTGACAATACCGATCCCGCCGGGATCGATCGCGTGTTGACGGCTCTTAAGCCCCGCCTAAATAGTACCCTTGTGCTAGTCACCAGCAAATCGGGGGGCACGCCCGAGACCCGCAACGGCATGGTTGAGGTAAAGCATTATTACGAACGCAACGGCCTCAACTTTGCTGACCATGCGGTCGCTGTCACCATGCTAGGCAGCAAAATGGATCAACTTGCAAAATCTGAAGGCTGGCTAGCTGTCTTTCCGATGTTCGACTGGATCGGGGGACGGACTTCCGAAATGTCTGCGGTTGGACTGTTACCCGCCGCTCTGCAAGGCGTTGATATCCAGGCGATGCTGGCTGGCGCGAAGGACATGGATGAGGCGACTCGTATTTCCAACCTCCGCAAGAATCCGGCAGCCCTCCTCGCGATGAGTTGGTACGTCGCTGGAGAGGGCAAAGGCGCAAAGGATATGGTGGTGCTGCCCTACAAAGATAGTCTGCTCCTCTTTAGTCGCTACCTGCAACAGTTGGTCATGGAGTCCTTGGGTAAGGAAACGGATCTAGACGGCAACACGGTGTACCAGGGCATTGCGGTGTACGGCAATAAAGGTTCTACCGACCAGCACGCCTACGTGCAGCAACTCCGCGAAGGGGTTCCAAATTTCTTTGTCACCTTTATTGAGGTTCTAGAAGATCGGCAGGGATCATCGGTGGAAGTTGAACCCGGTGTGACCAGTGGGGATTACTTGTCAGGACTGTTGCAGGGAACGCGGCAAGCCCTGTTTGAAAACCATCGGGGATCAATTACCGTAACCGTTCCCCAGGTCAATGCCCGCATGGTCGGAGCTTTGATTGCGCTGTATGAACGAGCCGTTGGACTGTATGCCTCCTTGGTCAACATCAACGCTTACCATCAGCCCGGTGTGGAGGCGGGTAAGAAAGCGGCGGCGGCGTTGCTGGATCTCCAACTGCGGATTGTGAAGACGCTGAAGCAAGAACTCCAACCGCTCGATCTTCCTACTCTGGCGGCCAAGGTTGATGCAGCGGATGAGGTGGAGTCGGTTTATAAAATTGTGCGGCACTTGGCTGCCAATCACCGAGGGGTAACGTTGACGGGCGATCGCGCCAAGCCCGCAGAATTAACCGTATCCATGACCTCGTAACGGTCATCGATCGCGGCGTATGGGTAGGACGTACAGACCTGCCCATACCACACTCATCCCATCGATTCATCCCCTTTAACCATCATTGACACGATTCTCGATATGACTAAAGTTGCTTTTTTCAGCACGAAAGCCTACGATCGCCGCTTTTTTGAAGTGGCAAACTACGATCATGAACATGAACTTGTCTTTTTTGAGCCGCCGCTGAATCCCCATACGGCCTTGCTAGCCAGTCACTATCCAGTCGTATGCGTCTTTGTCAACGATACGCTTGATCGCGCCACCCTCGAAATCTTGGCAGCACGAGGCACACGGGTCGTCGCCCTGCGCTGTGCTGGGTTTAACAATGTTGATCTGAAAGCCGCTCAGGATTTAGACATAACCGTGGTGCGGGTTCCATCCTATTCTCCCTATGCCATTGCTGAGTTTGCCGTGGGGATGATTTTGACGCTAAATCGCAAATATCACAAAGCCTATAACCGGGTTCGAGAACAAAATTTCGCCCTAGAAGGACTGTTAGGGTTTGATCTCCACGGGCGCACCGTTGGCGTGGTCGGAACGGGCAAAATTGGTCAAATCTTTGCTGGGATCATGCACGGATTTGGCTGTCACCTCCTTGGCTACGATGTGTTTCACAATGAAACGTTTGAGGCGATCGGAACATACGTTGATCTGCCGACCCTATTTTCACAATCCGATATCATCTCTCTCCACTGTCCCTTGACACCC
>JACYMB010000242.1 GCA_015272205.1 Synechococcales cyanobacterium T60_A2020_003
AGGCAGAATTAACAAACGTTGGCGAAACAGTAACAACGAATGTCAACGTAGCTAGGAGTGTGAGGGACCTTGTTTTCATATCGTTAACCCATGCGAGAAATAGCCTCAGATCGAGTTGATCGATCTGAATAACTGTCCATTTAACATGACCTAAAATCCTTGCAGAAACCCGGTTCAAATCTTTGCCTTGGTTTGCCTTCTGCTACAGCTAATGAAGACGAATATTCCTGAAAGGTTCCCCCAAAAAGATATTTTTGTTTTTGAGGAGATGTTCTATTTTTTATCCGGACGGTCTTTGCGATCGTGTGAAAACTTTATGTTTTGCGATCGCCCCTTTGGCAAAACGTGGTATCTATGCAGGGAGAGAATCCCACTGAGAATAGATAAAGACCGATCATGATCGATTTGAGCGGCAAGGTTATTTTAATTACCGGAGCCTCGCGTGGTATTGGGGCGGTGACGGCGAAAACCTTAAGTCAAGCGGGCGCAGAGGTTGTCCTGCACTATGGACAGGGAGCGGCAGATATTCAGGCTGTGGCGGATTCCATTGGGCGCGATCGCGGCCAGGTGATCCAGAAAGATTTGAGCGTTCCCCAAGCGGCGATCGCCCTTTGGCAGGCGGCGATCGCATGGAAGGGACGGATTGACGTGGTGGTAAATAACGCGGCGACGATGCCCAGTGCGGGGGTAGATGATGATCTGGATCAGTGGCAGCAAGCGTGGACAGAGACCCTGCAAGTGAATTTGATGGCGGTGGCGGATATCTGCCGGGAAGCGATTCGATTTTTCCGTACTCGTCCCCAGGGCGGAACCATTATCAACATTGCCAGCCGTGCTGCCTTTCGGGGAGATGGCCCAGAATTTATGCACTATGCCGCCTCCAAAGGGGGTATCATTGCCCTGACTCGCAGCATTGCCCGGGGATTCGCCTCTGATGGCGTGATTGCCTACGCGATCGCCCCTGGCTTTGTGCATACCGATCGCATTGAGGAGGTGATGCAAACCCGTGGCGCAGAGTATGTCACGCGGGATATTCCCCTCGGTGCGCCCGCCCCACCCCAAGATGTGGCGAATACGATCGCGTTTCTGGCGTCGGGGTTAGCCCCCCACATCACCGGAGCCACCATCGATATCAACGGGGCGTCCTACGTGCGGTAGGCGATCGCAGTCCTGGAGCCGATTGGCAAAGGCTTCTATGGTAAAAATTCCTAGCGTGTTGCCCAGAAACGGCAGGTGTCCTTTGGGGGCACGTAGGCTGAAGGTAATTTCGTCGTAGCATTTCCAATGGTTGGGGTTCCAGAGGTGATTGATGCGCCAACCGAGGCGATCGCCCACGGCTGCCCAGGTATCCGCCTTGCTCCAAAACAAGGTGTAGTAGGGCATCCATACATCCCGCTGGACGCTAAAGCCAAATTGCCCGCGACTGGCCTGGAGCCAGAGTTGATCAATCGTTTGCAAGTCGTGACAGGGCAATTCCGCGATGAGATCCGGCTGGAGCTGTTCGGCTCGGTTCACCCGACTGGCTCGCATCAATAAGCGCAAGGTTTCCTGATCGGCGGCTTTCCATTGTTTGGTCATCAGCAGATCGCGCAACCGCAGATAGCTCAATCCGTCGGTGGAAAAAAACTCCAACACTTTCTGGATGCGTGCTTCTGGGCGATCGCGCAGGTGTTCGTAGGTGATCTGCTGGAGTTCATCCGACAAATCCGGCAGGTGGTGTAGGAGCACATCCAGCCCCGCATGGTCTAACTCCAAGGCATCGGCGATCGCCTCCAGTTGCTCGGCCTCGATCGCACTGTTCAACCGGGTTTTGACCGACGTGAGGGCAAACTGCTGCACCGCATCGGTTGCCAGGGGATGATCAATGTCCTTCAGGAGCGCATAGGCAGCCTTTTGCACAGAACGATCGCGATCGCCCAATGCGCCAATCACCAGTTCTACCCCGATCTGTCCGTGATGGAGAGCTTCCGGTAAGGCTGCTAACCGCTGCTGGACATGGGGACTCGTGAGCCGTTGTTTCACCCCGGCTAAGCCCCCCAGAACAGTGCCCTGAGCGGGTGGAGCCGCTTGCCCCCCTAACACGGCATCGTGAGCCTGAGGCTGATGGATGGACTGAGTTGAGTGCTTGCGTGTCATTAGGGAATACCCCAAACCCCCACAGTGCGATCTTCGCTGCCGCTGATAATCCAATGTCCGCTGGGTGCAGCCGCGATCGCCGTTACCAGACTAGTGTGCCCACTCAGCACCACAACTTCTCGCCCCTGCTGTAAATCCCAAATGCGGATCTTGGACTGACTGCTGCTGATCAGATAGCGATCGCCATGAATCATCGTGGATGCAATGGATCGGGGTTTGGGGCGATCGCGACCCGCCATTGGATGCAAATCGCGATGCCCAGATTCTGTATCCTGCTCTCCGTCTGTACGGAGCCAGTCTGGGTGTGCCCACTGGGTTTGATCATCTAGCCATCCGTGGGTCAGTTGATTCATGGCATCGGTCGGTTGGGATGCCACCTTAGGTGAGGATTCTGGAAACCCATTCAGATCCCAATCCTGCAACGAATCGGGGGGTAACTCCTGACCGTTTCGCAAACTCCAAACTCGCAGTTGATGATCGGTGTCGCGCAAGACCAGCGATCGCCCATCGGGGCTGATGGTGAGCGTACTGACAAAAAAGGGAGCCGTAAAGGAGAGATAGGATTCCTGGGCGTGGAGATCCCAAACGTAGATGGTGCGATCGCGACTGCTGCTGACGATCGTTTGCTCGTCTGGACTGATCGCCACGGCGGTAATGCCCTGGGGATGACCGCGTAATGCACAGCACTGCTCAAACAAAACAAAGGGACAGTAGGACTCTAGGGCTTGCTGGGCGATCGCTGCCGGATTATCCCGTAAAAGTTGGTATGCCGCCCGCTGCACCTCAATCACCGGATCGTGGAGTGCTTGGACGATCGCCTCTAGACCCTCTATGCCATAGCCAAGCATCTGCTGAAGGGCTGCAATCCGCTGGGCAGGAACCGGATGCCCCAAGCGCTGCTTGACCCCGTCGAGTCCACCCAAAACAACCCCACTCGGCGGAACGGTGTATACTCCACCGAGGACTGCATCTTGGGAATGGGGTTGATGTCCACTCACGGTTCTGTCCATCCAGAGCCTCTGAAATCAGGTTATCCTAACTTCAGGATTGCTGCTGGCGATCGCCCCTGTCTTCTTCAAATCCTTCCAGCCATGCAAAATACTCGATTCAGTATCCTGGTTGATCATCTCTCAGAACGGCTGGTGGGCTGGCTGGGCAACCCTTGGCGTCGCCTATCCGTAACCATTATCAGCATTCTATTAGGGAACTTCCTTGCGAGTTTTGTGGCTACCACGGCGGGTCAGCAAGCGCGGGTGGATGCCTTGGTTGCAGCGGTGATGGCGGCGGGAACAGAAGTCGCGATTTGGTTGGTCTACGTGCAACCCCAACAGCTAGGGCTAACGCGCGATCGCAAACCTCGTCTCGTTTGGTGGAAAGAAACGCTCAATGGCATCCGGATCGGCTTCGTCTACGGGATGTTTTTGTTAGCATTGACTCTCGGTAGCTAGCCTCGGAGGATACAATTCGCGATGCAAACAGAGGATAAGCAACCGGAATTAGCCTCCAAACTGCGCTCCCTCTTACACCAATGGGCGACAGGAGCCGCAGCGACTGCCTCTGAGCGGCAGCAGATGGCTGAGTTAATGCTGGCAGATACTGAGCGTGCGGCTGTCTTTGGCATCACTCCCGATACGGTTGACGAGAGTTTAGATCGACGCCTGCATCTGTTCCAAACGCTCTGCCCCCAGTTTGCGCCCTTCTGCATTCAGCGCTTGGGATGGACAGAAGCCATTGCTGCCGAACGTTTAGAGACCTTTTGGAATCTTTGGCTCCCCCTGGCGATTCAGTTAGCGGATGAACGCGCAGCCATGGGGCGTCCGCTGATTCAAGGCATCTTAGGCGGACAGGGCACAGGCAAAACGACGCTGACTGTGTTGCTGACCTGGATTTTGGCCGCGTTAGGTTATCGGGTTTGTGGGATTTCGATTGATGATTTGTACAAAACCTACAGTGAGCGGCAGCAGCTTCAGCAGTTCGATCCACGGTTGCGTTGGCGGGGGCCGCCGGGAACCCATGATGTAACGCTGGGATTGTCGGTTCTCAAGCAGTTACGGGCCGCCGAACCCGGTCAACCGATCGCCATTCCTAGATTCGATAAATCGCTGTGGAATGGAGCAGGCGATCGCACCATGCCAGAGCAAGTGTCCAATATCGATATTGTTCTCTTTGAGGGCTGGTTTGTGGGTGCCCGCCCTGTGGATCCATCGGTGTTTGACCATGCGCCTGAACCGATTATCACGAAGCGCGATCGCCAGTTTGCGCGGGATATTAATGAAGCCCTGAGGGACTATCTCCCGCTGTGGGAACAACTGGATCGATTAATGGTGCTTGCGCCTGTGGACTATCGCCTCAGTCAAGAGTGGCGACGGCAGGCGGAACAGCAGATGAAAGCCTCTGGCAAAACGGGCATGAGCGATGCGGAGATTGATGAATTTGTGATCTATTTTTGGCGATCGCTCCATCCGGATCTCTTTATCGCGCCGCTGTGTCAGCAACCGGGATATGCAGATTTCGTGATTGAAATTGATGCTAGTCACGCTCCTAGTCGGCTGTACTGCCCTGGGCGTTAGCTGAACACTCAAAAAAGTCTTCATCCTCATACTTTATTTATTAACTCTGGCCAAGTATGAAGTTTTAAAGCAACTTTGCCGAGGAAATACTCGGCTAGTTTTTATCGTGCTAAAACCGAATCAGCTAGGTTGCTCTTCCAATGCCATGAAATAGCATCTATTCTTCTACTGCTGAAATGTAGCAATCCGTTTTGATTGCTTTGGGTGCACTGGGGCTAAAGTTTAAGTCAGGTGAGAAATTGGCCTCAAAAACTTTTTAGAAATCAGGTTAGATTCCTATAGTTACAGGAATATTGGTCTATCCAACGGGGAGCATCCCATATTTGCAAATTTATCAATGTCTAGAGTGCGGGCATCTTGCCTGCGAGCGGGACGCTCGCACTACCCGTACAAAGTTGGGATGCTCCCTATCCAATGATTCAATGATATTGGGTATGTTCGTTCCCGTATTCCCGTAGGGTGCGTGTCACTTGATTGGTAGAAAAATCGCGCATGCCTGTCAAGGGCTGCAGCTGTGTGGTGCACCAGGGATTTTCTTTTCTCTCTATAGAAGGTGACACGCACCCGTTTCCCTAGCGTGTTTACGAGCCTAGATAGTGTTGAATTAGGGTGCACAAATTAATGGAATCAGATGTTTTGTCCTACTTAGAGAGCAATTTTTCGTGGACATAATCTCCTAATTACTCGGGGAGATTTCCGGATGATTGGTGATTATAAACATGAGTCGCGGTAAACAGAATCATTGCTTAACCCTTAACTCTTAAGATTTAAATTCCCATGCTGGACATACATACTTCTCTCAATCTCGTTCAAAAGAAGCTTGTTGATTATAGCTTGAAAGGACAAGACTATCTTGCTCAGAACTATACCTGTTTCCGGAGGGCTCCCTCTCTTTTTGTGATGCGAAAACTAGCTCGTTTTGAGGGACTCCGATATATCATTGAGGCAACAACTCCTTCATCTGTATCTGTCCCTCACGGTGAAGAAACGTCGATGTTTGAGGGGCTAGATATTGCCACTGCTGTGCAGGCGATTCGCCAGACGGGATACTATGATCAACTGCAACTTCCTCCTGCGATTGTCAAAGAGTTGCTCCAGTTCTGTCAATCTTCGATTTGTTATGGCGATCGCCGTCCTGATGTTCCTTTCTATCTCAGCCAACGATCAAAGGTAGAAGAGCGATTGAATAAGGCATTGATGATTGGCAGTTATCTCAATACCCATGAAGAGTGTCCTGCGTTTCAAGCGATTAAAACGGATCCGGGACTGCTAGCGTTAGCCAGAGCATACTTGGGTTGTGAACCTGTCTATCTTGCAGGTGAACTGTTTTGGAGCTTTCCACGGGAAAGTAGTGAGATAGAAAAGCTCAAAGCAGCGCAGGTTTTTCATTATGATATCGATGACTACCGATCATTGAAGCTGTTTTTCTACTTGACGGATGTTGATGAATCAGCAGGGCCTCATGTGTGCATCAAGGGTTCTCATGTTCGTAAAAGACTTTACCATCAGATTCTTGGACAACGGGTCGCTTCTATAGATGATGCCACTCTGGTAAACCACTATGGTGCAGAAAATGTTGCTGTACTCTGCGGTCAGGCAGGGTTCGGGTTTGCGGAAGATCCGTACTGTTTACATAAAGGGACATTGCCGACCGAAAAACCTCGACTCCTGCTACAACTTCAGTTCAATCAACGATACTATCCAGATATTCGCGTCCATCAAGGTGCACCGACTTAGCGTGCTTAGTCTCATCAGCGTCTTGGCTATTTCTGAGCGATCGCTAAGGCTTGCGATAGAATACCGTCGGTGTCTCTAGGGATTTCGGCGTGACTATTCAGCTTCGTGATGGCACAGAATCGGATTTACCTGAACTGCAGCAGTTGTTTTACGACACAGTTCAACAGGTAAATAGCCGCGACTATGATGCTGAGCAAATTCAGGTATGGTCATCCTATGCGTGGAATGATGATCTTTGGATAGAACGGATGTCAACGCAGCAGTTTGTTTTGGCTGTAGTGGACGGGGCGATCGCAGGCTTTGCCAGACTAGAAACGGATGGTCATATCGATCTCTTTTTCATCCACGTCGAGTATCAGGGACGAGGTATTGGTTCCCGACTGTTAACCCATTTGGAAACCTTGGTGTAGAAAGAACACTGTTCAAAACTCTATGCCGAAGTGAGTATTACGGCTCGTCCGTTTTTTGAACATAAGGGATTCCAGGTTATTGAAGAAGAGATGGTGACGCTCAAAGGTGTTTCGTTTCGACGGTATCGCATGGAGAAGTCTTTGTAGGTGAATAGAGCCATGAAAAATAGGATGCACTACGCGATCGCGCAACGCATCCTACCCGGATTGGCTATTCAGATTGATGAAACGGGGATCTATGCAGGATAGATCCGCAGCCGTCGATTGGGTTCATCGCCAAAGCTAGAGGACTTTAAGCGATAGTGCTCCACCAGTTCATGCTGCATCTTGCGAACCTTCGCTGAGCGGGGCAGTAACTCCACAGGTTGTCCCTTGGGAATCACAATCTGTTCGACAGCCAGTCGCGCCTCTTCTAAGGCTTCAATCTCATCTTCATCCCCACTGCGAGCAAAGAGATTGAGATTGACAGTTTCGGATACTCCGGCTTCATCCATGTTGAGCATTCGCTTCAGTGCCCGCAAAATTTGGGGCATGGTGTTCGATTTCACCGCATGGATGGCAAGCTGCCGCGAACTCGCCGTTTGACGCAGCTTGGAATGGTTCTTAATGTGCGATCGCAGCGCCAGTACCGCATCGGCATTATCCAAATCCTTCGTGATCACAATCGGCAGGTTCAACGTCTCTACCACCTGTTCCAACAGATGCCGACTCACCGCATAGGGATAGACCCGCAGCACGTCTTCCCCATTCGGGCCTGTCATTGGTTCATCCACAAAGGCGTTGCGATCGCCGACGGGTATGCTTGCCAACGATGCATCGAGGAGCTGATCAAAGTACTGCTGCTCGTTGGGGACAGACTCCAGATTGCGAGTGGTGGTACTCGTCTCTTTGCGCTCTGTGCGACTCGAAATGTGACTGAGCGGCGTCATTTGTCCCGATTCTCGCCAGCCACCAGAGCGGTAGTCGGGGAGCAATCGCGCCGACACTTTGGGAGAACGGGCGATCGCCATTGGTGGGCTACCATTTTCCTGCTCAATCTCTACAGAGCCGTCGGCGGTCACCGTGCGAATTTGGTACTTGGGCTTGCGTCCCCGCAGCAGACTATCCACGGTTTCAGACACTTCTTCGTGAACGACCCAGCGTTGACGCTCCAGCATCTCGACGGCAATATCAAAGGTCGGCGGTGCTTTCCGTTCCAGCACACTCTTTTGGCTCCCCCGACGACGAGCTTCTTCATCACCCAGCGTTACCGACTGAATGCCGCCAATCAAATCCGAGAGGGTCGGATTCTTAATCAGGTTTTCAATCTGATTGCCGTGGGCGGTTCCCACCAACTGCACCCCCCGTTCCGCAATGGTTCGGGCGGCCAAGGCTTCCAACTCTGTCCCGATTTCGTCGATGACAATCACCTCCGGCATGTGGTTTTCCACCGCTTCGATCATCACCTGGTGCTGCAATTCCGGCTTTGCCACCTGCATCCGACGGGCACGCCCCAAGGCCGGATGGGGAATATCGCCATCTCCCGCAATTTCATTCGAGGTATCAATAATCACGACCCGTTTACCCAAATCATCGGCAAGTACCCGTGCAATCTCTCGCAGAGCGGTGGTTTTGCCCACCCCCGGACGTCCCAGCATCAGGATCGATCGCCCCGTTTCCACGAGGTCGCGAATCATGCTAATGGTGCCAAATACGGCGCGTCCGACCCGGCAGGTCAAGCCAATAATGTCGCCTTGCCGATTGCGGATGGCGCTAATCCGGTGCAGGGTGCGTTCGATGCCTGCCCGGTTATCCCCACTAAAGACTCCAACGCGATCGATGCAGTAATCTAAGTCCTCGCGAGAGATGGGAATTTCGGATAGATACTCGGCTTGGTCTGGAAATCGAGCTTCAGGATAGCGTCCTAAATCCATCACCACTTCAATGAGCCGATCGCGCTGGGGGTGGTGTTCTAGGTGAGCTCGAATGGCGGGTGGAAAAACGTCTAGCAGGCGATCGAGATCGTCGGTCACCTCAAACCGACCCACCGGATGCACAGGATGGGGAAGGGACTCATTCACTTGATTCTCTTGGGTCGAGCCTTCATGGATCGAAGGCTGAATATTCATTGCGGAGTCTGAAAAGCGATTTCCGTTCGATGTCATAAAGATGGGAGGTAACTCAATAACCAGCAATACGAAACGGTGAGATCTAGCGGCAGACGTAACCCAACATGGTGTCCATTACGGTGTGCAGGATGCCGCAGCCGTCATCTGTGCCGAGGCTTTTAGGGGCGAAACAAGCTCGTAAGCTCGCTCCACCGCTTGCCAAAGTAAGGGGGAAACATCTTCAAGTCGGGTGCTGCTCGGTGTGGTCGGGGGGAACGGGGCTTCATTCATGGGCGTTTGAGTGTCTAGGGTGTCCAAAATCGGCGAGAGCAAGGTGCGGGCATAGCTGCCGTAGGCAATACCCGCAATGTACGGCTGTTCCGCTGAGGAGAGCCGCATCGATGAGACTACACGCGCTGTGTCTCCTGGGGATGAAAGGGGGGAGGCGATCGCCCGGTTTCGCAGCAATCCGCGCGATCGCAGTTTGTAGACCGTAGAGGCATTGGTTCCGCCTGCAAGCTGCACATATCCGGGCAGGCCAGCATCGAGCACTTTTTGTCCTAGGTGAATGGCGGCGCGGGTGGCTCCTTTGCCGATGTCACCGCTCATGGGGCGACCATCGGTTTGCCAAATTAAGGCACAGGGCAAGGGCGAAATCAGGTCATACAGGGCTTTGAGATAGTCGATTAGTCCTTCACCATCGGGGCAGCTAATGGCAACGAGTTTGAGATGGGGTAACGCTGGGGCGATCGCCTTCCACAGCCGACTAAATTCCGCCACACGTCCGACCTGAGTATGGATTTCAACGGCATCGATATCCTGGAGAACCAGAGGGGCGATCGCCGATGGGGACGATACATAGGATCGCGCTAAAATCTGCTGAATCGGACAAATAGGTAAACAGCGCCCACAGCCGTAGCACTGGGCATCAATCACTCCAGAGTATCCATCCGGCAACTGCTCAAAGACAATGGCGTTGGCAGGACAGATGGCCTCACAGGGGCGGGGACACTCGGTTGGACACTGATTGGGATCAAACTCTGCTTTGCGAAAATGGGGATCTTCGCCATCGTTGAGACTGACCATGAGCCACGGCAATGCACGAAACCCAAAGCCCCGGGCGATCGCCTCTTCCTTCAAGGAATCCGCAACCGCTAGCGCATCCCGCACCGATGCCAGCACAGCGGGATCAGCAGCAACATCAATACAGTCGGCTCCAGCAAGCGTATACGCTAGGGCTAGAGAACGGATGGCAGGGAGGTGTTGAAAACTGGCTCCACAAATTAGCTTGAACCAGTGACCCTCTCTTAGAGAACGTAAGGGATAGTACAAATCAATCACCCCTACATGGTAACCATGTCCATATGAAAATGACTATGGATCCACGGGATCGTTTGCCCTTAGTTTACTATAAACTCTTAGTTTTTCTATAGATGCTATGGCTTTTCCCTAATGATTTCAATGATCCCTGTAGACGATGACCGTGGGGAGAAGAAGAGGGTTACTTGCACGTTTTAGCTCCCCGACCCAATGTCTAAAATTAAGCGAGCCACATTCAGGTAAATAAATACGCCCAGTACGTCTACCGCTGTAGTGATAAACGGGGCAGACATCAAGGCTGGATCGAGGCGGAGGGCTTGGAATAGGAAGGGGAGAGCCGAGCCAGAGACAGAGGCTAAAACAGAAATGGCAACAAGACTCACGCCGACGGCGATCGCCACTGCGAAACTGCCATGCAGCAGATAGGCCCAGCCGGTCACCACGAACCCCAGCATGATGCCTAAGATGACCCCAGCGACTCCTTCTCGTCCGATAATCCAAAAGGCGCGATTGGTCTCGACTTCATTGGTGTTGAGTCCCCGAATCACCACCGTGGACGACTGCGCTCCCACGTTCCCACCTGTGCCGATGAGGAGAGGAATAAAGGCCGTCAGCGCAACCACCTGGCGCAGCACGTCCTCCTGGGAGCGGATCACGGCGCTAGTTGCCGTGTTGGTGAGCAGCAGCACAAACAGCCACACCACCCGTCGCCGCGCCACCGTGATTAGATTCGTTTGAAAGTAATTATCACTCCCCGATTGGACACCGCCCAGGGTGTAGATATCTTCCGTAGTTTCCTGCTCCAAGATATCGATGACGTCATCAACGGTGACAATCCCGACGAGCCGCTGTTCCCCATCTACCACTGGAACGGCCAAAAAATCATACCGCTGGATAATCCGAGCGACTTCTTCTTGGTCGGCGTCGGTATGGACGTAGACTAACTCACGCACCATAATGTCCCCAACTTTCTGGGTGGGGGGAGCCGTCACTAAATCTCGCAGGGAGAGAATTCCCGTGAGCCGACGAGCCGCATCAGTAACGTATAGGTAGTAAATCGTCTCGCTGACATGCGCCAGACTGCGAATATGGTCTAATAACTGCTCAATCGTCCAGCCTTCTTTCAACGCCACATATTCCGGCGTCATAATCCGCCCAGCGGTGCCGGGTTCATAGCCCAGTAAGAGAGCCGTCGCACGACGCTCATCGGGACTGAGTTGGGCGAGGAGTCGGCTGACGATCTTGGCGGGAAGTTCATCAAATAAACGGGCGCGATCATCCGGCGACATTTTGTCTACGATGTCTAGGACATCCTGCCGCTTAAATTCTTCGACTAGGGTTTGCTGAACCCCAGAATCTAAGTACTCATAGACTTCGATCGCTTCATCCTTGGATAGCAGCCGAAAGGCGATTACCTGCATGGTTTCCGGCAGTTCTTCGATTGCTTCGGCAATATCTACAGGTTGAACTGGGACGAGTAGCGCTTTGGCTCCTGGATAATTATTTTGTTCCAGTAGAGCTTGGAGCTGCGATCGCACGAGTTCGCGCAGCTCTCGTCGGGTAATGGATTGAGATTGGGTCGAAGAATTCTCGCTCAATGCTAAAATCCGTAGGTTTGTGAACTAGGACGGTCAACGGTATACCCGATTTCCAGTGTACGAGGATACGTATCCGACTCCTTAGAGTTTGCCATAGTGGTCATCATAGACGACCGATCTCAATTCTCGCCTGTCTTGGTCTGAGTTTGCTGTATTCGTGTGAAACATCCCTATGATTCCACTTCTTCTCAAAATTGTCTCCTATGCTGATGAACGTTCGGCGATTCAGCGGGTGCGAACGGAAGTCTTTCAAATTGAGCAAGGCGTTGCGCCTGAGCTAGAGTTTGACGGCTTAGATGACACATCGACTCATTTAGTGGCCTACTGGGATAGCCAAGCCGTGGGCACAGCGCGCGTTCGATATCTTGCACCGGACATCGCCAAAAATGAACTACCCCGCCGCAAGCGGACGGGGTATCAGAATCAAAAAAGAGCAAGTT
>JACYMB010000243.1 GCA_015272205.1 Synechococcales cyanobacterium T60_A2020_003
CTTTGACGGTCGCCATTGTTTGAATCGCAAGGTCACTATAAAGAACTGACGCGCCGGGTTTGCCGCTCAACTCCTCGACCACCCACTGCCCCAGCACAGATTCTTCGATCCAGAAGGTGAGGCTTCCCCTAGCCTTCAATCCAGCGTTATACTCTGACCAGTTGCGGATGCGGTATTGAGGTTTCATGGCAGGTTTTATATGTGATAACTGAAATTTACCATGCCTCTCCTGCCCGCAACCCCTCTTTCATGCAACAACGCCATTTGCTGTATCGAGATCCCTATCTGGTGCTAGCGGATTATCGATCCTACGTCGATTGCCAAACCTATGTCGGTGAGGTCTATCGAGATGTGGATCGGTGGACGCAGATGGCGATTTTGAATGTGGCTCGCATGGGCAAATTCTCCTCCGATCGCTCGATTCGGGACTATTGCGACGATATTTGGCGGATCAGTGCCGTTCCGATTAATGGAAAAGAGGCTGACTATTCCCAGGGGATATCCCTTTAGGCTGGGACAACCCGATTGGGATCTGTTGTGTGATCTATGGCTTGCGAAAAATCGATAAGAGAAGCCAGACTTAGGGGCTATGATCAGTACGGTCATGCATGATTCAGCCTCTAGGAGTTCTCCATTCGATGGTTATACGCAAAGCTGGCATCCCGATCGCACCTTGGCACCACCGATTCATTGGGCGATCGCTCCTCCTTGGGGCGATCGCCTTTTTAAGTGGGTTACCGTTTGCCAAACCTGTTGAGGCCGCAGAACGGGTGCGCGTTACCTTTGGGCAACTCGAATTCCCACTAGCCATTGATGATTTAGAAACCTTTGCGAATACCGGAGAGATCCGGGGCAGTATGCGGCTGTATGCCCGATTCCTTGACGACCAAGCACGGGCTGATTTGCGCCACTTTTTGCAGCAAGAGATGGACATCGATGCATTCACGGTGTCGCAGGTGACCTATTCGCCCATGATTGAGCGCAGTCTGACCAACCTGGGAACGGTGATTCGCACAGAGGCAGGGTTAAACGGATTTCATGCCATCCGCGCCGCCCTGATCCTTGCGGCGGACGATCCCGATGGCCTGAGTATGCTTAATGTGATTCGATTTTTTCCGTCACCGAGTATTCGGATTAGCGCACCCTAACTCCTGAGGTTGAAGAATGCGTTTATGGAAATTGCGGAATATCGAGATGCTGCCCTCCAAGCCATCGATACGGAAATGGATGCAGAGATCAAGGCATCACCGCTGCCATCGATTCCAACGGAAAGCTTGAGTGTGCCGGGGCCGTATGCGTTCACTGCTGAATCTTTGAACTGCGGCGCGATCGCCTCTCCTCCCGTAGAGAACTGGTAGAACGCCCCTTTCGGGTCGATTTCTACATGCCAGATGGTCTGATCGAGCCTGCCCCCGGGATTGTGATTTCGCATGGGCTGGGATCGGGGCCGGAGGCGTTCGCCTATTTGGCAGAACATCTCGCCTCCTACGGATTCGCGGTGGTGGTGCCGCAGCATATTGGTAGCGATGCTGAGCGTCGTCAGGCCGCAGTTCAAGGGCTATTGAGCAGCGATGTGAATCCCGTGGAGTATCTCGATCGTCCCCATGATATTTCGTTTGTTCTGGACGAGTTAGAACGGCGATCGCAAACCGACCCAGCGCTTCAGGGCAAACTCGACTTGCAGAATGTGGGCGCGATTGGGCACTCGTTTGGGGGCTACGCCGTGTTAGCTCTGGCAGGAGCACCGTTGAGCATTGATCGGTTGCAGCAAAGCTGTGCGAATAATCAAATTAGTTTCAATGCGGCTCCTTCGCTGCAATGCTTGGCGAGTCGGTTGCCCCAGTTCAACTATCAGCTTCAGGATGAGCGCATCAAAGTCGTGGTGGCCATGAGTCCAATTACGGGCATTCTCTTTGGCCCAGAAGGGATGAGCCAGATTCCAGTCCCAACCATGATCATGGCAGGCAGCAAAGATATTATTGCCTCGGTAGTTCAGGAACAGATCCATCCCTTCATTTGGCTGACGACGCCTGAGCGGATCTCTATCCCCATCTGTTGTTTAATCTGGACTTTTGCGTGACGGTGAATGATGCCTCGAATCCCTGATATCAGTACTAATCCACCAAACGCAATCGGTCAGCGCTCATCTTAATACTCACTCAAGACTCACCCCGAGATTGCTGTCCCACAATGGAAGTGCCCTCTTATTAGGTTTGCACGATGACATCTGAAACTTGGACTCACGATACGCTGACCACCAACGGCGTGACGCTGCACTACGTTACCCAAGGCCAGGGGGATCTGATGCTGATGCTGCACGGATTTCCTGAGTTTTGGTATTCCTGGCGGCACCAGATTCCTGAATTTGCCCAACATTACAAGGTGGTGGCGCTAGACTTGCGGGGCTACAACGATAGTGATAAGCCCGAATCCGTGGATGCCTACCGCATGGAGGAATTGGTTAAAGATGTGAACGGTGCGATTCACGCCCTGGGGTACGATCGCTGTATTTTGGTGGGTCATGATTGGGGAGGGGCGATCGCCTGGTCGTTTGCCTATGCCCATCCTGATAGGGTGGATCGCTTGATCGTGATGAATTTGCCCCATCCCGCTAAGTTTGTCGCTGGCCTGAAAACCCCGCAACAACTTCTCCGCAGTTGGTACATTTTCTTTTTCCAGCTTCCCATCCTGCCGGAACTGGTGCTGTGGTGGGATGACTACCGTATGGTTGCCGCTGCCTTTGCAGACATGGCCATCAATAAGTCCGCCTTTACACCTGAGGATTTGGATGCGTTTAAAACAGCGGCGGCTAAACGCGGCGCACTCACCGCTATGCTCAACTACTATCGCGCTAATTTTGGCAGGGATAATCGGCTCAATCGCCCGTGGGACAAGCTTTTAATCCCGACGCTGCTGATTTGGGGGGAGAAGGATGCCGCCTTGGGCGTTGAACTCACCTACGGCACGGAAGACTATGTCGAGGATTTGAAAATTTGCTATATCCCGAACTGTAGCCATTGGGTGCAGCAAGAACAGCCGCAGTTGGTGAATCAGTACATGCGCGATTTTTTGGATCGGGATGATCTATCGGTGGAGTAATTGCTGTTGGAGACATCGCTCCGGTACACTGCAAGGCTAGATGTGGAGTGCTGGCAGTATGGATTACGATTCCGCCCAACCGATCATTTTGAATTATGGTCAGCTTGTTGACGACGACGATCGCAACTTCTTGAATCGCCTCCGTCAGGGTGTGCCCCCGATTCCCGGCCAGGTCACGGAAATTCTGCTGGCGCTCAAGGTTTTGTTTGAAGCCCTCAAAGAGGTTCCAGCCCTAGAGCGGGACTTGGTATCTGCGCTCTTCACACTGGCCTACGATAGCCGCCAGTCTTTCACTGCTGGACGGCAACGGGGTGTGGAATGGCCGCCCTTGCTGGATGAGGATTTGGAACGGATTGCGATCGCCGTTCGCAGTATTTTGGCGGGCACGTGGTATGGGTAAGCGGGTCGCCAAACCAAAACCGTGCGATCGCTGCCAAATGTTAAGTGCCCTGCGCTATCGGATTCAGTACACAGCGGATTCGGGTTGGGTGCTGGTTTGTCCAGCGTGCTGGCAGGTTTGCAGTCAGGACAATCCCAACTACCGCTATGGCGGCACTTGGAAGGCGCGATCCTAGGCGAAAAGGCGAAAGGGGCGATACTAAATGAATCCCGTTACAGGAATGGCGGCACCAAGAGAATCTTATCAACTCGGTTGCCATCCATATCCACCACTTCAAACCGATACCCATCCCAGATGAAATAGTCCGCAGAGGTGGGAATACGCCCCAAAAACGTGATCACAAATCCACCAAGCGTCTGATAATTGCCCCGTTCTTCACCCGGAAGTTGCTCTAGCGAAAAGAGTTCCTTAAAGCGATCGATCGTCAACATACCATCCAACAGCCATGACCCATCTTCTCGCTGAATTGCGGCGGATTCCTGCGCCTGATCCGCAAAGGGAATGTCACCAATAATCACTTCCATGATGTCATTCAGCGTGACTAAGCCCTGGATCACACCGTACTCATCCACAATCAGCGCGATATGGGTTCCCGACTGCTTAAACAGCTCCAGCACCCGCAACGCCCGCGTACTTTCCGGCACAAACAGCGGCTGTTGCAAAATAGCTGTGAAATCGATGGCCTGTCCAGAAAGGCTCTGGGTCAGAATATCGGACAC
>JACYMB010000244.1 GCA_015272205.1 Synechococcales cyanobacterium T60_A2020_003
AACTTGCTCTTTTTTGATTCTGATACCCCGTCCGCTTGCGGCGGGGTAGTTCATTTTCTAAAATTTTGATTTTGGCTCCTTTTTTAGAAATGTACTTGCCTACCGCTTCTCCAAATTCTTGTTCTGGAGTTTTCGGGGGATCTTTCTTTTTGGGTTTCTGAAAAACAGAATCTGTCCACGCAGCGATAAGGCCGAGAGCCGCAATCGTAAGCAATAGTTCCATAGACATGCGCCTTAAAAACGATGACAATAAGCATTCACACGCCAAATCGGTATGGTGATTCGGCTACCCCCCTGATGGCAAGCTAAAAGTGTTTGATTGGTATGCTGAACCCTGCTCAGCGCACTTTGAGAACAGTTATAACACTACGTACTGAATGATGCACGTATCAGTGGGCAATTCCTAAATTGGAAACTTAAGCGCCTATTATCCAACCAAAAAATGGGGGGGCAGCCCCTTTGGACTGACCCCTAAACACTTAGTTGAACTTGCTCAATTGAACGAACTACTTCAGTAGAAAAAACGAAATAGAAAGCGTTTAGCGAAATTCAAAAATTACTAGGGTGTTCTACAAACAACAACTACCCTTCTTTGACTACGACCCAGTCTCTTTAGGAGGCTAGTGAGCTTAGGCGCGGGATGCGATCGCGGCTTAGGTTCGAAGTGAAAGAAACCTACATCAACTTATCGCATACAGCAACCTCGCATTTTTGGATCGATAGAATCCAGGAGAGAGTTGCTTGGAAGTGAGCCGGAGGCACTCGCTCAAGTCCTTGCCCTGTCAGGTCTTTGAAACCATCAACCTGTTTGTGCCTGCTTTCAAATTAGCACCCTTGTTTTGAGATTGCACCCGTGAAGTTACGATTCTTCATTTATAGTGATAGACCGCAATTTTTGCAAGATATTTGTTGACATTGCGGATCATGGAACCTAAATCTGCTAGGCGAATAGTTCCTCCTACCGTAAAAGCGCCGCCCACGTGACTGGCCCTACCACGCCATCTGGATAAATATCGTAGTTGCGCTGAGCCGTTTCAACGGCAGACTTCGTTCCTTCTCCGAAAATTCCGTCAATGGCTCCTGTGTAAAATCCAAGGGCTTGCAGACGCTCTTGCAGCCGTTCGACCGCAGGCCCCTGCATTCCCATGCGCAAAATGGGGAGATCAACAGATTCCGACGAGGGCGTAGACGGGGAGGCTTCAGTAGACTCGGATGAGGGGGCTTCAGGTGTTTCCGGTTCCTCTGGAGTAGCACTGGGTGAAGCAGGTGTTTCAGCCGCTTCAGGCGTTTCGGCTACGGGGGGTTCTGGCGTCTGCGCTGGAGGTTGCGTCTCAGCGGGAGGAGTGCTCTCCGTACTGGCGATCGCCTCCCGTGACAGATCCGCGACGGAGGGCAACAGACGCCCCCAGGATGCATTGCCCATAATGCCATCGGGGGTCAACCCCGCGACCTCTTGAAAGTCAGCAACGGCGATCGCTGTACTCGTTCCGTACAGCCCATCCACCGCGCCATCATAAAATCCTAACAGCAGCAGCATGGCTTGGAGTTGCTTCACGTCGTCACCTTGGCTGCCAATGCGTAGCGTCGGGCGAACAATAGATGTTTGGGTTGATGGCGCAACCGCTGGGGATTCGGCGGGCGACGGGGTGGGGACAGCATCTTGACCGTAGGCCGGACTCAGGGTCGCGGTAAGCCCTAAACATCCAGCCAGGCTAAGCCCCCACTGCGCCCACTGCGGCAAACCGATGGGGAGCCGTGATGTAGCCGGAGGGATTGACCGTTCTCGCTTGCTTGTTGTTATGCGATGAACAGCTTGATGGATCAAGCGTCTTGCCATGAATACGTCTCCTCAGTCAATATCCTCAAGGGTTAGCGATAATGCCCATAAAAATTCCTGCAAGCGAATCTCACAGCGATCGCCTTGGGAAGCCAAGTCTTAGAATTTGCGCTTGACGATGCAGAATTGGGCATGGTCGAATCAATCGATAGGACGCCTGTGCCCCTAGAATAGTTTCCGCACAGGGATAAAACGCTAACGATGCACCAATCTTTACTGAATCAATTTCGCGGCGCATATTTGGGGGCAGTCCTGGGGGATGTGTTGGCGTCTGGGCGTTCCTCCCTTGATCAGGAAACAGCGCTACCCCTGGGGGCGATCGCCCTTTCCCATACGCAGGCATTGATCGGGCAGGATCCAGATTTCGGTGCTGTCTCCCGTTGGATTGGGCAATCCCTCGCGTCGGATACGTTGATTCAACTGACTTTCGGAGTATCGGGAGCTATTTTTTTTCATGATGATTTGCTGGAGTTGCAGCGCTATCTGGCGGCCCAGCGTCCCCAGTGGTGCCCGAAGTTGGCGGCAGAGTCGATGGAAATTGTCCGAGCGGTAGAAGAGGGGGTACTCATTCTTGCGATCGTGATGTCTGGGATCTTGCAGCAGTGCTTTCAGCCGCTCACCGCCATCGCAACCGTGCGGCAGATGCTAGAAACGCTGGGGCGATCGCCAGAGCTCATGGATAGTTATTTATCCTGCCTTGAAGCAATGTTGGCTGAACGGCAACCGTTAGCGATCGCGACTATCATGGTGCACCAGCTTGAATCACCTGAACCTTCAGCCGTTCCGGCACTAAAGACTGTGGCACAGACGGTGGCGATCGCACTCTATGCCGCGTTGAGTAGTCTCGAACACCCGTCGCTAGCACTCCAACGCATTCAAATGTTGCAATCGGCGGATCATCAGAGTCCCCCTATTTTTAAAGATTTCCGTCGGTTTGCGGGTCTCATGACTGGGATGATTGTAGGCGCTTACAATGGGCTAGAGGGGATTCCGCTAGCGTGGAGATATTCCTTAACGCCTGCGGCTCATCATTCGCATCAGGGTGTACCACCAGATTACTTGGGAACGTATTGGAATGTGGTGTCCGAAGTCGATGTGCTGCAATGGGTGGATCAACTCTTCGCTCGGTGGGCAGGAGCCGATCAATGTAGCTACTTTTTCACCTCAATGCCGACGCTAGCGATCGCATCACCGCCAACCTATGGACGTTTGCGTCATCCGCCCAAGCAGGCTTGATCAGGACGATGGTTCTCCGGTTTTGGCTTCGATATACTAATACTCATACCAATGTGTGCGTATTCAGACTGTGTATTCGAATGTTCGGTTGAAATTCTGATTTGATGCATCCCATTCTGGGTATTCATCAACGATTTAAGACCCTTTTGGTATTGGCATGAAATCATTTCGAAAACTCTCGCGACAGCTTGACCGGTGTTATCGAAATTCCGCCTTCGTTAGAAAGTCTCAAGAGCACTTGAGCCATTCGGCGCAATTCGTGTCAACCCAACTTAAGCAATATCACCAATACCTGAAGACGCACCAACCCCTGCATCGTCTTCAAAACCTGGATCGGGAACAGGTTAGCGCGATCGTCACATCCATCAAGTCTCGGCGTCGCAAGGGTCCCAAGCGTCGGTTGTCCCATTCCGTTGTATTAGCGTCGGCAGTTCTATCGCTGACCAGTGCGATCGGCTATCGGTTTTATAACGAACCGCAGCTTGCGGTAGGTAGCTTTGCCCCTCAAACCCTGCGGGCTCCCAGTGATGCCATTGTTGAAGACACAAAAACCACAGAAGCCAACCGAGAAGCAGCGCGAACGGGAGCTGTTCCCGTATTAATGGTGGATCTCAGTGTCAATCAACGCATTTATCAAGCCTTTCAACGGTTGATTGATCGCGGGGAAGAACTGCGCGTTCAGGCGGGCAATTTCCCTTTTGTGGATTCGGGTTCCTTATCAACACCAACCCAGCGCTATTTGCGTCGAGCCGAGGAATGGGAATGGCGGGCGGTGGTGGCTGCCGTCGAATCGGATCAGGCGATTTCTAGCGATCGCGCCTCTTCAGTAACGCCGTCAAAAGAAGGGCCTGTGGTGGCCTCTAAGGAACTGGCGATTATTGAGCTACAAAACTATCGACGGAACCATGCTGCGGATGAGTGGCAGGCGTTGAAAAGTCTGATTGCGCGATCGCGCCAGCGCTACAGCAGCACGATCAAGGTACTCAATTCAGAGCTGTTTGCCCAAATCGACGGATTTCAGGCTTACAGCACCATGCTGTTGGACTTAACCAACGAAGACTGGCTCGAAACAAAGCTGGCCGTCCGGGAAACCCTGGAGCGGATGCTGACCCAAGGTATTCCACCCGGGTTGCCCAACTCCATTCTGGACGAAGCAGTGCGGGTGCAGCTTTGGGATATTCCGTCAGACACCGAGCCACTAGCCAGCGCGATGCTGATTAATGTGCTGAAGCCGAACTTGATTAAAGATCCGGAACAAACGAAGCTCCGGGCGGAGCAGGCAGCAGAAGCCGTGGAGCCAGAGACCGTGAGCATCCGCCGAGGGGAGGTGATTGTGCAGGCGGGCGAGGAAATCCGACAGGCTGACTTTGTGCTGTTGGATCACTTTGGCATGAGTCGGCGGCGCATCAATGTGTTGGCGTTGGTCGGGTTTGCGGGTCTCATTGGGGGATCGATCGCTGTGTTTTGGGTAGTAGAGCAATGTTTCCATCCCGGATTACGTCCCCAAGATCATGTGCTGATTTTGCTGCTCGTCTTGAGTGTGCCGTTGGTCGCCATTTTTAATGTAGAATTGGCAACCTTACCCGCGATCGGGATTTTGATTGGCAGCTTTTATGGCTCACCGTTGGGCGTGACCGTGATTGGATTGCTCAGTATTGTGCTGCCGATTGGGATGGATGTGGCCTGGTCGGCGTTGGCTGCGAGTAGCGTCAGTGGTTTGGTGGGTGCGGCCTTAGCTGGACGGTTGCGATCGCGCGAGGAGCTAGCATTCCTGGGCTTGGGCGTTGGGATTACCCAAGGCGTAGTGTACCTCCTGATTAGCCTGATTCTGTCAAGCTCGGCGGCTCCGGTGTGGTACTCCGTGCTCACGGCGGCGAGTATTCAAGCGTTACTCGGTATTGCCTGGAGTGTGGTCGCCCTGGGCATCAGCCCTTACTTGGAGAATTTGTTTGATCTGGTGACCCCGACCCGCTTAGCGGAGTTATCGAACCCGAACCGACCTCTGCTGAAGCGCCTCGCCTCGGAGGCACCAGGCACGTTTCAACATACGCTGTTTGTCGCGACCCTCGCAGAAGCAGCAGCAAGGGCACTGGGGCGTTGCAATGTGGAATTGGTACGCACCGGAACGCTCTACCATGATGTGGGTAAAATGCACGATCCCCTGGGGTTTATCGAAAATCAGATGGGGGGGCCGAATAAACATGACGAAATTGCCGATCCCTGGGTCAGTGCAGGCATTATTAAGCGGCATGTGAGTGAGGGACTGGTCATGGCTCGGAAGTGCCGCCTACCCAAGGCCGTTCAGGACTTCATTCCCGAACACCAGGGCACCATGCAGATTTCGTACTTTTACTACCAGGCCGTGCAGCAAGCGAAGGAAAATCCTGACTTGGTGATTAACGAAGCGGATTTTCGCTACAGTGGCCCGATTCCACAGTCGCGCGAGACGGGGATTGTGATGCTGGCGGATTCGTGCGAGGCGGCGCTGCGATCGCTCAAGGATGCCACACCGGAGGAGGCGTTAGCCATGGTTAACCGAATTTTGCGGGCACGTTGGCAGGATAATCAGCTTGTGGACTCTGGGCTAACCCGCGAGGAGATGGCGAAGATTGCGGAGGTGTTTGTGCAGGTATGGCTGCAATTCAATCATCAGCGGATTCCCTATCCTAAAGCGGCTATGAGTCCGAATGCCCCCTCTCCCACGCTTAAGGCTTAGGCGATCGCCCCTCTAGTTTGACTGGCCTACAGAAGGTATGAATTCATGGTCTGTTGAAAATGTACTTACTGCCTGCGCCCGCTTAGGTGAAGGCCCAGTTTGGGATGCGGAGCACCAACGGTTGTTTTGGGTTGATATTTATAGCGCTAGCCATATCGGTTAGGACATTTTGGTGGGGCGGCGAAGCCGCCCCACCAAAATGTCCATGTCCTAAGCTAGCTGGCAACAGCTATACAACCATCGGATCCATCTCTTTGAGTCGACAACGGGAAGCGATCGCTATTTTGATGTGGGCGACGTCGTAAGTGCGATCGCTTTAGCGGGACGGGATCGGCTCCTGATTGCATTGCGCGATCGCCTTGCCTTTTTCAATATCCAAACCGGCGAACTCTCCAATCTTTACAAAATTCAGTTTCCCCATCCAGGCGATACTCGTTTAAACGATGGCAAGTGCGATTCCCAAGGACGTTTTTGGATCGGTTCACTTAGCGACACCGCAGGCCAAGCCGCACTTTATCGCTACGATCCGGATGGATCTTTGCACCGGATGGAAACAGAGCTGACGATTTCAAATGGATTGGGGTGGAGTCCCGACGAAACGACGTTTTATCTAACAAATTCTGCTCAGCACCAGATCTATGCCTACGACTTTGATCGAGAAACTGGATCCCTTCGCGATCGTCGTGTCGTTGTAGACTTGAGTCATGAAGCCGTAGAGCCAGATGGTCTAGCCATTGATGTAGAGGGAAATCTTTGGTCTGCTCTTTGGGACGGAGGGTGTATCGCTTGCTTTGACAGGAGCGGAAACGAGCGTTTTCGAGTAGAGATGCCTGTGTCGCGCCCTACCTGTGTCACCTTTGGGGGACAGGACTTGACCGATCTCTACGTTACCTCTGCCTCGGTTGGTTTAGATCCGAAGGCGACTCAACCGTGTTACACCGCCGGTTATCTATTTCGCGTTTCTACAAAATTTGTGGGAATCGCAACTCATGTCTTTAGAAAGTTGCGACAGAGGTTGAAGCAAGCGATCCGATCAAACCGTTGTTAAACCACACAAGGATGCCAATGTAGCACCTGCTGCTCCAGCAGGTACCCACCATGTGCGATCGCCCACCATTCCATCGACAACGACACCCCGCTGCGATTGATAGGACTTGACGGCAGCGTCCGTCTTGGGGCCAAAAATGCCGTCGGCTGCTCCCGGATCAATCCCTTGGATTCGCTTAAGTCCATTCTGCAGCGCTACAACGGTCGATTCGCTCATCCCTTTTTGGAGGAGGACGGTGCCGGGGTCTGGGGGTAAAGCTGCCCAGGTCATGGTTCCCACAATGCCATCTACCGTTAACCCCTGGGAAAGCTGAAAGTCTTTTACCGCTTGTTCTGTTTTAGCACCGAATATTCCATCAATTTGTTGATAGTCTAGGATTTTGGTCATTACGAATAATCGCTGTAGACGACGAACGTCGTTACCTGTAGAGCCTTTAGATAATGTTGGGCCACTATTCATCACCGCTTTCCTTTTTCTACAGTTTATATCCAATCTGGCGCAGCAGACTTTGACGTTCCCGCACATCATCATCCCCCTCAACTCCTTTGGGAGAGAATCCATCGATCACCCCTAAGACTCCTCGACCTTGCGCAGTTTCGGCCAAAACGACTTCCACAGGATTAGCCGTCGCACAGTAGGTTGTACAAACCTCTGGACACTGTTTGATGGCGTTGAGGACATTAATCGGATACGCATCTCTCATGAACAGAATAAAGCTATGCCCCGCCGCAATGGCCTGAGCATTTTCAGTAGCGGCTATTTGTAAAGCGGAATCATTGCCTACGACCCGAATGAGGCACGGGCCAGATGCTTCACAAAACGCGATGCCAAACTTCGCCTGGGCTGCACTGCTGACCATGATCTCGTATAGGTCTTCAACCGTTTTGATGAAGTGGGTTTGGCCAAAAATGAGGTTGCTGCCTTCAGGCAGGGCGATCGCAACTGTTTTGATTTCCATTGAATAACCTCAGCTTAAGCGGCGACAGCTATGGAGCTACTTTTTATTCTCGGCGATCGCCCCAACGTCGGTTTCATGCCCTACACATTTCCTTATACAGCAACATACAGCGACGCAACACTCATGACACTCTTAGCTCGACTTTATCCAATTGATCCAAAAAGGAAAGCAGCAAGCAGAATTCAGATGAG
>JACYMB010000245.1 GCA_015272205.1 Synechococcales cyanobacterium T60_A2020_003
GCTATCATCGTCGTTCGATTGCTGAAACTACCATGTTCCGCTTTAAGACTATTTTTGGGGGCAATCTCAGTGCACGTCAATTTGACAATCAAGCCGTGGAATTGTTCATCAAATGTGTTGCGCTCAACCGCATGATTCAGATCGCTAAACCCGATAGCTACAAAGTCGAAGCTTAATACCCGGACGACCTCAAGGTGAGCCTGATCATCCTTCTAATCATGCAACAAAGCCGGTGGGAACTATTGAATTTCCCAAAGCTGACTTGGATCTCTGTCATCTACCTAATGGTGTAGGAAGTTGTACAGGAGTCAAATGCGAGAAAGTCGAGAATCTAATGGAGCTAAGGAGACTCGAACTCCTGACCCCCTCAATGCCATTGAGGTGCGCTACCAACTGCGCTATAGCCCCGTCCATGCGTATACTATCTTCTCCGACTCCGAAGCATTCGTCAAGATCGCGGGATTGCGGTTCAATAGAAGAGGAGTCTTTCTTCTTGCTATACCCGTCGTATGACCTTCCAACCCACCGATGATTCAACGCCTCAAGCTACATCTTTAGATGCCGATACCGTTGCCGATCTGGTGCGATCGCTCCGTCGGAAAGAGGGGAATTGGGTGGAATGGGGGAAGTCCTGTCAGCTTTTACAGAAGCAAGGACGCAATCCCCAGGCGATTTTTGAGGATACGGGGTTTGAGCCTGTCCATCAAAATCAGATTATTGTCGCCATGCAGGTTTTTGAATCCATTGTGAGTGTAGGCGTATCCGATGCGGTGCGATCGCACTTTGAGCAGCGGGGAAGTGATTCCCTCTACGCACTGCGGATTTTGACCAACACAGATCGGGCGGCGGCGGCAACCCTACTCGTCGAACGGGGCATTGATTCCGAAGGGGCGCGAGAAGTCGCAAAAGCGATGCGCGACTTTGCCCGACTCTCTACACCACCCGAAGGGTTTGAATCTACCGCTGCAGATGCGGTGGCCTACCACTACTGGCGACTGGCGAAACAGCAGTCCGATCTCCAAGAGCGATCGCGCCTGATTGCTAAAGCGCTTCAGTTTGCAAATAGTATCTCTGCCCGGAAACAGGTGGAACAGTTGCTCACCGACTTTACCGTGACTCGCACCCGATCCGCACCGATGATGCCCGTTTATCGCGTTGGGTCAGAAGAGGAGATGCCCCGCATCGTGCCTGTTGTAGGTCAGTTTCCCATTACGGCGGCGGACTTGAGAGCGGTTCCGTTGGTGGATGAGCAAACGGCATTTCGCATGGTGCGCTTTGCGGGCGAGGGCGCGTGGGTAGCGATCCCCGGTTGGCAGGTCATCCTGAATGCGGAGGATCCCGTGGCGATTTTGACGGAGGGCGATCGCATTCCCGAACTTCAGCAAGATCATCCCGAAGAGGTGCTGGTGATTGTTGACCGGGCGCAGCGTACCTGGAATGCGGATAGTTACTTCCTGATCGATCAGGGTGATACGGTGCAGATTCAGTGGAGTGAGGTGGAATCAGAGCATCCAATTCTGGGACGGGTTATCCTAATTCTTAAGCCGAAGCGAGTATTGGACGAAAATTACACCCTCGATCCGTGGCAAATGGATGAGTAGGTGCAGCCCTGCGGGCGGTAGTTTAGCTCGCTTCTCTTAAGCTCTCATAGGTTGGACAGTAGTTGGGTATGCAAATCCAAGACCGACAGCAAAAAATACTGCTGGTAGAAACACTTCGACGACGACGGCAGGCTTTGACAGCCCAGATGGATTGCCCTGTTATTTTATGGTCTGGGCAATCTGTTTCCCGAAACTTTCCGGCCAATACCTATCCTTTTCGAGCCAATAGCCATTTTCTGTACTTTGCGGGACTGTCGATTGAGAATGCCGCGATTCGGTTAGAGAACGATCGCACCGAGTTATTCATGGATAATCCCTCCGATGCCGATCTGCTTTGGCATGGGTCACGCCTAACACGGGATGAGATTGCACGGCATATCGGTGCCGATGCCGCGTACCCCCTCTCGTTGCTGCAACGTTATGCCGAAGGGGCAGCCTCGATTCCCGTCCAAGATCCCAAGACTCACGCCGCCCAGTCCCAGGTTCTCAATCGAGTTATTTCACCTCACCATCGACTTCAGGATGGCGATCGCACCCTGGCAGAAGCGATTGTGCAACTGCGGTTGCAGCATGACGAAGGGGCGATCGCCGAAATTCGCAAAGCCGCAGCGGTGACGGCACAGGCCCATCGGGCTGGGATGGCCGCTACCCGCAAAGCTACCTCCGAAGCCCAAGTGCGGGCAGCTATGGAGCAGGTGATCCTGGCGAACGACATGGAACCCGCCTACCGCAGCATTGTGACGGTGCATGGCGAAGTGCTGCACAATACCAGCTATAGCCATGAACTGCGGAATACGGATCTCTTGCTAGCCGATGTGGGGGCAGAGGCCAACAGCGGTTGGGCGTCGGACGTGACCCGCACTTGGCCTGTATCGGGAAAATTTTCATCGACCCAGCGAGATGTGTACGATGTCGTGTTGGCCGCCCACGATGTCTGCATTCGCAATCTGCAACCGGGGGTTGAATATCGCGATATTCACCTGATGGCAGCGACGGTGATTGCAGCGGGGTTGGTGGATCTGGGGATTCTTTGGGGCCGTGCCGAAGATCTGGTGGAACAGGATATTCACGCGCTCTTTTTCCCCCACGGTGTCGGCCATTTATTAGGGCTGGATGTCCATGACATGGAGGATTTGGGCGATCTCGCTGGATATGCGCCAGGACGCAGCCGCAGCGATCGCTTTGGTCTGTGCTATCTCCGTCTAGATCGTCCGCTGTTGCCGGGTATGGTCGTGACCATTGAGCCAGGGTTCTACCAAGTTCCTGCGTTGCTGAACGATCCCGAACGGCAATCGCACGCGGAAGGCTGGGTGAACTGGGAACGGCTCAATCAGTTTTCGGATGTGTGTGGGATTCGCATTGAAGACGATGTCCGCATGACCGAAACAGGCCATGAAATCCTGACGTCTGCAATTCCAACGCATCCAGAGGCCGTTGAGCATTTAGTATCCTGACAGACTGTTGACTCGATCTATACCAGTTAGCCGAAATCATCCTCTTGGGCGTTGTAGTCTTCAACTCTAGTCCACTAAGCTAAGTAGCCCGTAGGACGTTTTGACCCGTCCCCCACTGAGGGTCTGTCGTATGAAGATGCGCCCATTTGCGGGCGTTTTGTTTTGGGTGTGAATTATGAAAGGATCTGTAACGACATCTACGCTCGTCTCGGAAATTCAAAGCTGCTTGCATCTAGCCATCCCCCTCGTAGGTGCTCAACTGGCCCAATCTGCTACTTCCTTTGTGGATACCGTCATGATGGGCTGGCTAGGGAGCGATACCATTGCCGCCGGAGGGTTAGGAGCCGTAATGTTCAATACCTTACTGCTGACCAGTGCGGCGTTGGTGTCAGCCGTCAGTCCCCTCACCGCAGAAGCCTTTGGCGCAGGCAACCATCAGAAAGTGGGTTCCGTGGTGCGGCAAGGCTTTTGGTTGGCTGTGCTGTTGGTCATGCCCTGCATGGTGCTGCTGTACCAGGCTCAACCTATCTTGCTAGCCCTAGGGCAAAATCCGGAAACTGTGGAGCGATCGCAGATCTACGTTCGCGCCATCCTCTGGGGCATCGTACCGGGATTAGGCATTGCAGTATTACGGAACTGGTTGGCCGCCCTTGCCCAGCCTCGCCCCATCATCATTACCGTGATTCTGGGAACGGTGTTCAACATTGTCGCTAACTATGGGCTGATGTTTGGCAAATGGGGGCTTCCAGCCTTGGGATTAGCGGGCATTGGCTGGGCAAGCTGTCTATCGCTGTGGGGCATGTTTTTCGGTCTATTAACCTACAGCCTGATTCAACCCCAGTTGCGCCACTACCGAATTCTGCACCATCTCCATCGGTTTGCCCCCCGTCCATTTCTTGAACTTCTGCGGATTGGGCTTCCCATTGGAGTGTTAGCAGGGGTAGAGGTCGGTTTATTCAGCATGACGACAGTGCTGATGGGACAGTTGGGGACAAGCACACTGGCTGCCCATCACATTGCCCTGCAAACCGCATCCCTCACCTTTATGGTTCCCCTGGGAATTTCCCTGGCGACCACGGCGCGAGTGGGACAGTATCTAGGACAGGCCAATGGATTAGGGGCACGGCTGGCAGGCTACACAGGCATTACCCTTGCGGCTCTGTTTATGAGTACAATGGGCATCTTATTTTGGCTGGCTCCTGAAACGATTGTGGGGCTGTATTTAGATCTAGACAATTCCGCTAACCGAGACGTGGTGGCGATCGCCAAATCTCTGTTGGGGGTTGCCGCTCTATTTCAGATTGTGGATGGGATTCAGATCTGTGCGGCAGGTGCGTTGCGCGGCCTCAAGGATACCTACGTTCCTATGATCATTGGCATTGTCGCCTATTGGGGCGTCGGTCTGGTTAGTGGCTATGTGTTGGGGTTCCAAATGGGCTTAGCTGGGGTTGGGCTATGGCTGGGACTAGCGTTCGGCCTGATGATGGCGGCGATCGTTCTCACCTGGCGATTTAGCGTGATGCCGCCCCTAAAGTATGCCCTGTTTGGCGATCGCACCCTCACAAACTCCCTACCGGACTGAAGAGACCAATCCCAGGTCAGCATTGATGGCTTGAATCAGCCGTCGGTAGGTTTCAGCAGGGCGATCGCCCAAATGATCGACGGCTGACCGCTCAGTGCCGTGGGCATAGTCAAGGCTGAATAGACCAAAGCGAGGCGTATAAGACCCCCACTCATAGTTATCCGTAAGCGACCAGTGCATATAGCCCACCAGCGGAACCTGATCTTTCAAAAGATGGTGAACTTGACGCAGGTGAGCCTCTAAAAATTCACTGCGGCGAAGCTGGTCGCCACGGGTTGTGGCAACGCTATTGTCAGGCTTACGGCGCAGAGCCATCCCGTTTTCAGCAATCAGTACGGGGCGATCGTAGGACTCAGCGTAGTGCTTACAGAACACATAGAGTCCTTCCGGTAAGCAGCGCCAGTCCCACCACTTGCTAGTGATGCCACTCATCAGCCATCCGCGAAAGTCTTTCACTTTAAACTCAAAGTCGGAAAAGGACGGTAACCGCAGCACATGCGCCGCAAAGGGATCGTAGTAGTCCAGTCCGATAAAGTCGAACAGTTTGGAACGCGGGGAGGCATCGATTTCCTGTAGACAAGCCTGAAGGGCGGCAGGCGTAAACAGACGCTTACCAGACCAATTGGCCCAGCGATGCAGCACCCGACCGATGCGGTAGGGTAGATCCTTGCGGAAGGGCAGATTAGCTGTGTTCAGCATGGTGTCAAACTCTAGGGCGCGGCTTTCCCAGAAGTCGGGCAGTTCCGACTCCGATAGATCCTGTTTGGGAAGATCCAGAATGTCCCAGATCATTTTTTCCGACCAGTAGAGGTCGCTGCAATAGGTGTTGAGGGACACCATCGGCGTCGGCCAGCCTTCTCTTTGGTAGATATCGTGAATCTGATTGTAGGCGCGAATGTGGGCTGCAATTAGGTAGCTATGGGCGTGGGGAATGGCCTTGGCACCGTGCAGCGACGACGATGGAAACTGCGAACTGACGTAGGTATTGGTAATGAGCATGTTCGGCTCGTTGGTGGTGATGTACCAGTGGATCGGAGCCATGTGGTAAACATCCACCAACCGTCGATTAATGTGGCGAACCGTAGTGGCGACGTAGTTCTCAAAGGCGTCTACTGTTTCAGGATGAAGCCACGCATCTAAGGGGAGCCAGCCCGGATGGGTAAAATGGTGCAGCGTCACGATCGCTTCCAGGCCATAGCGACGACAGGCGGCAATGCGATCGCCATAGGCATCGAGTGCCTGGGTATCAAACGCTGGAGCCTTGGACACGGCCATGCGATAGGAGGGCTGCACCCGTGCCCATTCAATTCCCAAACGGAAGGCCGTTAACCCTAAGTCTCGACAACGCTGGAAATCGTCTTCGTAGCGTGTCCAAAACTCAGCGGCTTTTCCCGTAGGCATGACTCGGTGATACTGTTCACACCGTGCCCAGTTGTTGTGGGGCTGGCCGTCACCGTTATATCCGCCTTCACTTTGATAGCCCGATGTTGCCACGCCCCAAAGGAACGAGGGCTTGGCAGAATGCGAAGAAGACGTCCTAGACTGCATCATGCTGTTGTTGTACCTGTGGTGTAGAACTATCGATGTGCGATCGCCAGTCGCTGAGGATGGTTTCGGCAATGTCCAGAGCGGCGCGAGGTTGGCCTAGCATGTGGGCAGCTTCGCTCATCTCGGTTAGGCGATCGGGATGATCGAGCAAATACTGCACCGCAGGAGCAACCATTTCCAACAGTCGGAGCTGCACCCCGGCTCCAGAGGCGGCAATCACATCGGCGTTTTGCTCTTCTTGGCCGGGAATGGGGTCAACCAGGATCATGGGCGTTCCCCGTGCCAGAATTTCGCTCGTAATCAGTCCTCCGGCTTTGGTGATGATCAGATCACTGGCGACGATCAGATCATCCATATAATCAATCATGCCCAGTTTGCGGAGTTGAATGTGCTCGCCGCCGTCTAAATCCTCAATGGCTTCGAGTAATTCATCGTTGCGGCCTGCCCCCACAATCAACATAGCGGGGTGATTCTTCATCTTTAGCAGTTCTTCCACCATCGACCGCACCCGCTTGGGATTTAAACCTCCTCCCAGCAGGCTAATGATAGAGACGTCGGTAGGCAAATCGAGGCGCGATCGCACTTCCGCCTGGGTTTTGGGTTCCATAACTTCGAGTTTGATGGGAATTCCGGTGACATGGAGGATATCGGGATTTACGCCTCGCTGCACCAGAATCGTCTTGCCCAGCGTATTGGGTAAGAAGTAGCCATTCACCCGGTAATTAATCCAGGTGCTATGGGCGATCGCGTCTGTAACAACCACGTATTGAGGTTTAGAAACCTCGTCTTCCTTCTCAATCAACTGCAACAGCCGACTTGGAATTTGCTGCACACAAACAATCACATCGGGATCTCGTTTTTTAACAAACTGTCCCAATTGCCGAAAAAAGGGACGTTCTAACCGTGCCCAACCTAGATTGTTATCCAGAGATTTTTCCAGATCATCAATATCACTGCCTTCGTAAAAGGCTTTGTACAGAGCAGGAACTTTCTCGCTGAGTTGTTTGTAGGCTTGGGTGACGGCACTGCGGTAGATGGGGCTTGCATATTCCAACGCATCCGCCATTTCAATGGTAACGTCTGAAATTTCGGAGAAGGCCGCTTTCAAGGCTTTGGCGGCGTTGAGGTGTCCCGAACCAAGGGTGGCGTACAGGATTAAGATAGAAGTCATAGGGAAATAATGGGCGATTAAAAAACGTTATTCAAAACATATTGAGTTAGGCGTAGATGCGTAACTGAGCGTATTGTACGGGTTGAAAGCGGTATGCAAGTGAATTCGACTCCTTCCTATTTAGAAGTTTTAGAGCGGGCGGCGATCGCCTACCGAACCCACCAGCGCGATCGCCCATCCTCCCAAGAGGTGGTTCAAGCCTTGGTGGCTGCCGAAAAAGCGGCTAAGCGTGAGCATCTTGTGCTTCCCTTTGACGCTATGGCGGGACAATGGCGGCTGTGTTTTACGGCAGGTCGTGCGGCTCATCAGAAGGAAAATACCATTCTAGGTCGGGGTTGGTATCTACCGCAGGGCGTCCCCGCCCACATTAGCTTCTATCCCGATGGGACGATGGGTGACCAAGCAGGCACCATTACGAATCAAATTACCCTGGCGGGGTTGACGCTCCAATTCTCAGGGGTTTGCCGATACTTGGGGCGTAAGAATATTGTGGCGTTTGATTTCGTGAAGCTGCAAATTCAGGTATTGGGGCGATCGCTCTGGCAAACCGATGTGCGGGGCGGGACAGCCAGGGTTGAAGATGTGCTTTCGGGGATGGTACAAAAACTTCCCTTTTTTGCCTTCTTTGCCGCAACGGAAAACTTTATCGCTGCACGGGGACGTGGGGGCGGGTTAGCGATTTGGGTTAAAGACTCTCAGTAGATCACAAACCTTAGCTTGGATTCCCCCTAGCCCCCTTAAGGAAAGGGGGAATCGAGCCGAAGATGGTTTGCAGTCCCCCTTTTTATAGACGCAAAGCGGCTTCCCGAAGGGTAGGGGGATTCAGGGGGATCTACTACTCGTTGATACATGACAGATAACTTTTAAAGCACTCCTCCAAATTAGAGCCCAATGATTCAACGTATGACCGCTTTGGTGTTAGGCATAATCACGCTCGGTATTTTGCTTCTATCGCGTCCAGCTTATGCTGAAACCTGGACGCGAATCGTAACCTCCGCTGATGGGATGCAGGAACAGTATATAGACATTGATTCAATTCAGACGAAAAACGATCATGTGCGCCTAAAAACCTATTGGCTGGATGTCACCAAACCGGAAGATGTGACCTATGCGGTGACAGAATACGACTGCGATCGCCACCTTTATCGCGATATAGAACTCAACGGCAAACCTCACCCAACCGATTGGTACACCCTAGACGACGATCCACTTAACCAAGCTGTAATGAAGTATTCCTGCTCTGGACAGTATAAGTAAAGACATAGGTTCTATCTAACTTGAATGTATGAGAACTCCTGCGCTACTTCAACTCAAGATATCCTCTTTCAAACGCCCATCTCGCTATTTAATGCCATTGGCGATCGCCACATCGTTGGTAGTCGGATTGGGCGATCGCCTTGGTGCCCAAACCTTACCCCTTCCCGATAATCTGATTGACTTTAGCTCGGAAGCGGGACAGGCTCTATTTATAAATAGCGACGCCCGTGCGGATTATTGGGTGCTCAGCCCCCATTTTGAGAGCCAAGTTAACCTGGCCTATTGCGGTGTGGCGAGCATGGTGATGGTGTTGAACAGCATGGACGTTCCGCCGCCCGTCGCGCCAGAGTACGGTGAGTTTCGCGTCTTTACCCAAGATAACTTTTTTGAGAATCCTGATACTGAGGCCGTTGTATCTGAAGCGATGGTAACGCAGCAGGGTATGACCGTAGATGAATTGGGGGGACTGATCGGAAGCGATGGAACCCAGGTTGAAGTTTTTCATGCCGAAGATACGACCATAGAAGCCTTTCGGGAACAGGCGATCGCCAATCTCAACGATCCGGATAACTATATTTTGGTCAACTATCTCCGCCGCGAAATCGGGCAGGAAAGCGGTGGACATATCTCGCCTCTGGCGGCCTACGATGCCGAGAGCGATCGCTTTCTGATCCTGGATGTGTCTCGCTACAA
>JACYMB010000246.1 GCA_015272205.1 Synechococcales cyanobacterium T60_A2020_003
AGAGCGATCTGGGGAAGCCCGCGCTCTACCCGATAGGGTGAGCGTCGGGAGGATGTCACCAGCAAAGCCAGGTTGGTCATAAATCTAAACTGTCATTAAGTTCTCACTGTCATTAAGTTCTCACTGTCATTAAGTTCTCACTCTGAAGAAGGAGGAAACCGTGAAATTAGGCACGGTTGTCGTTACTGGAGCCAATGGGCAAGTCGGACATACGCTTCTCCCAGTCCTTCAAGAACAGTGGGACGTGATCGCCTTAGTACGTTCTCCAGTATCCCTTCCAGTGATGGAGGTTATTCCAGACTGGATTCATTCGTCCAGTACCCAAGGGGCGATCGCCCAGGCCGATGCCGTTGTCCACCTCGCAGGAAGTTTAAAGCCTAAAAAGGGGGATTACGTGGGTGCAAATGTTTGAACAACCGCTGCTGTTCGATCCGCTTTAAATCCAGAAAAAAACCAGCGTGTCGTTTTTTTAAGCTATGTTGGTGCCTCAGAACAATCGTCAAACGCCTACCTATCCACCAAAGCTCAGGCGGAACGCCTCTTACTTGCGTCTAGCAATCCGGTCACGATTTTTCGCTGCACCCACATTATCGGGTCTCCCAAACGCCCTGGTTCCACTGCGGAAAGCCTGATTAGCAAGCATGGGAAAGCCGTTTCTGTGCTAGGTTCCGGACAACAGCAGGTCGCTCCTATCTGTCTAGACGACGTGGTTTCCGCCATTCTCGCAGCCCTCAATCAACCGCAGGCTGGGATCTTTGAATTGGCAGGCCCAGACGCCTTATCAATGGATGCGTTAGTTGCGCTGCTCAATGCGAATCCATCCGTGCAGATCAATCATCTCCCCCCGTGGCTTGCGAGAAAACTGCCTTGGGTTCTTCGAGATTTGCCTACGGCTCTCGTGGAGGTAATGATGGCGGATAGCCTCGGGAATTCAGATGCCGCGATCGCGACCTTTGATCTGCAACTTACGGCTTTGCACCAGATATGGGCATCGATGCCGTCGCTTTAGGGCTGTAGAACAAGCTTAACGGCGGGTGTCGAGGTACATCTGAGCCGCACAAATGCTTGCACCTATTAATCCAACTTTTGGATTCAAGACAACATGCACTGGAATTTGCTCCATCACCCCCCGTAACCGCCCTTTGGCGGTAAAGGTGCGCATAAACGTTCCATTTTGAATCAGGGGAAGAATCTTGGCAGAAATCCCGCCGGCCACATATAGCCCGCCAAAGGGCAAGATTTTGAGCGCTAAGTTTCCGGCTTCGGCTCCATAGGCTTCTACAAAGAGGCGCATGGCCTGTTCGCAGAGAAAATCATGACCTGCGACCGCCGCTTTGGAAACCTCGGCGGCCAGGTCAACGCGCTTTTCCGATTGCCCCATGTCGTGCTTCCAGGTTTTATAAATTTCGGCAAGGGCAGGGGATTCGTGATCGGGGTCGCGATCGCGCAGGAATTCATAAATCCCCACAATTCCTAATCCAGACACCACCCGCTCTACCGATACTCGATCGATGTTGTGGAGTTCTTTCAGATAGCGCAGAAGTTGAAAATCTAGTTCCGACCGTGGTGCAAAGTCGGCATGGGATCCTTCGCTGGCAAACACCTGGTAGCGTCCGCCACCAATGGGCGTGAGAAAACCTTGCCCTAGGCCCGTGCCTGCGCCAATCACGGCAATCGGTGCAGCCGGATCGGCAGGAACCGCTTGTAAGGTTTCCACATCGCGATCGGTCAGGCCAAGAACGCCAAACCCGATGGCGACAAAGTCATTAATCAGCTTGACCTTGGGAATTCCTAAATCGTCTTCAAGGCGATCGCTCGACAATGACCAACTCAAATTGGTCAGTTCAGACGTGTTGCGGACAACAGGACCTGCAATCCCAAAACAGGCAACCTCCGGTCGAATCGGCTCATGAAAGATCAGCTCCACCGCCATCAGAAACTTTTGAACCATGGGAACCAGATCCGGAAAGGACTGACTGGGATAGGTTTCCTCGTACAGAGGAGTGAACTGGGGCAGAGGTTGATGTTCGACAAACGTTGCTTTTGCAAGACGCAAAATTGTTTTTGTCCCGCCAATATCGCCCGCTAAGAGGATAGCCATTTCAATTTATTCCAATTCTCACGACGAAACGCATCATTGCAACTCACACAGCATTTTGGGATACGTTCCCACAAATGGCACGTCGGATTAGCGATCGCGGCTACTCCTTAACGTTACTTGAGGTAGACGCCTTCTCGAATGTTGACGTGCGAAGGTTCAGCAGACGGAAGCCCCGCAACGATCACTGCTCCTGACTTCCCAGGGGTTGAAAACATTCGTTTCCACTATTCTATGCGTCTTCTTTAGCAAACCTAAAGATTGAATTGCACTACAGATTTCTAGCCCCCCGATCAATAATGCCCTTATTGAGAATGAGAAGAAGATTTCAATATTTACAATCCTAAAATTTCGCAATAAGAAGATTCATCGAGGGGTTCTCATAATCATGAAAACTCTAAAGCGTTTCTACGGGGCTTTCGCCCTTTGATGAAAAAGACTCACCGCAGAGTAGGCCACTTCATGACAAATCAGACGCAGGCATGGGTACCAGGTACTCGATCCTTTCATTAAAGCTGTCCATTCGGGAACTCAGTCCTAATCAAGGGCGTATACCTTCTTTAATTATTTTGGGAAAACCTAAATAGCTATCCTATACACCCTCTATAGAGAATCTACACACCGCGAGATCCACTCCCGAGTTCTAAACTTGTTCCACAAATAAGTTCTCCATAGTCCTATGCAACCCAGATTCCATCTGATAGAATTAATGCAAATCTTTATCAATAAATCCGTATGACACTATCTGAATTACGAGCGGGTGAGACAGCCATTGTTGAGCAAGTGAACGGTGAACAGTATGATGCGGCTCTTGCCTGCCGCCTAACGGCTATGGGGATCAGCGCCAATCGTTCCGTTAAGGTGCTACGAAAAGCCATATTAGGAGGACCACTTCACATTCAGGTCGGTGCTACAACGGAGGTTGCAATTCGACGCAGAGAAGCAAATCATATTTTGGTTCGCACGGTAGAAACCCTCGAAGCATTCTGCCAAGATTAATCTGCCAGTGGTTGGATGCTGGCCTTCTGTCTGTTGACTTGACTTCAATTCTAGGTTCTAGGAAGCGTGCATGATTCAAGCGGGCAATGATCTTGGCCATGCCAGTGTGACGCAGGCGGATAATTCTGGCAAACGTATTGTCCTGATTGGTATGCCGAATACAGGCAAATCAACTTTCTTCAACCGCCTGACCAACGCCTCGGCAACGGTGGGAAACTGGCCAGGAATGACCGTTGCATTACTTCAAGCCAACGTCGTGATCGGCGGAATCCCAACTGAAGTTGTGGACTTACCCGGAATTTACAATCTCAATGGCTTCTCAGAGGACGAAGCGGTTGTCCGCCAGTTTTTAGAAAACTTTTCAGTGAATTTGATCGTGGTCGTGATGAACGCAACTCAAATCGATCGCCAAATTCGCTTACTTTTACAAGTTCAAGCCCTAGGTGTCCCGATCCTGGCGATTCTCAATATGGTCGATGAGGCTCAGAGCTACGGTATTGAGATCGATGCTGAAGAACTCGCTCGGCGTTTGAGCGTACCCGTTCTTTTGTTAAGCGCAAAGTACGGCCAGGGTTATCACAACGTTTATGCCGCGATCGCCCATGCTCTAAGACAAGAACCTGCTTCTTACCATATCCACCACCTTGAAGACCGTTTAGCCCAATTTCCAGAGCTTCCTGGGGAAACCATAGATGCGCTCTTAGTTGGTGCGGTCAAGATGCCTACTCATAGGGCGTTAAATCTCACCGCCAGCCTCGATCGGCTACTCTTACATCCTATTTTGGGGTTACCTTTATTTCTTCTCGGAATATTTCTCACCTTTTGGCTGATTTGGACCGTCGGATTGCCAGCCCAAGACGTGATGGGATGGTTAACAGGTGGATTACAAACCTATCTCATTGAGCCGCTCATTAGTCCTCTCCCCCCGGTGATCCAGGATCTGATCCTCAACGGACTTTGGAACGGGGTAGCCACCGTTGCGTCCTTTGTCCCCCTAATTCTGCTGTTCTTCGTCCTGATGGCGATTCTAGAGGATAGTGGATATCTCTCTCGCTCAGCCTATTTAATGGATGCGTTAATGGAGCGGTTGGGGTTAGATGGGCGCAGCTTTGTCATGCAAATGCTGGGGTTTGGCTGTAATGTACCTGCCCTCATGGGTACGCGCGTGATGCGATCGCGCCCTCTCCGGTTGCTGACCATGCTGATCGTGCCTTTCTCCCTCTGTTCGGCTCGACTGCAAGTATTCGTGTTTATTCTGGCAGCGGTATTTCCCGATCGGCGAGGGGCGATCGCCCTATTCTCGCTCTATCTGCTCAGCTTTCTAGTAGCCTTGCTCACAGCGGCGCTTTTCCAACGGGTCTTCAAGCATGAGGAACCCTTTGTTCTAGAATTACCCCCCTATCGGTTTCCAACCATGGGGCAAGTATTCAAAAGAAGCTGGTTAGAAGTTAGAGATTTTCTCACTCGATCCTCTGGGTTTATTCTGTTTGGCTGTGTAGCCGTGTGGATGGTGACCAACCTACCACCAGGAGCTACAGGATTAGACACCGTTGGCGGGCAAATTGGGCAGTTGTTAGATCCGGTGATGCGTCCTCTTGGGATTCCGCCCCAACTTACCCTGGCTCTGATTTTTGGATTTGTAGCGAAGGAAGTTGTTGTCGGTGCGCTAGCCGTGATCTACGGATCAACGGATGCCACTGTCAGTCAAACGATTGCGGAGCAAATCACCTTTGCCCAAGGCTACAGCTTTTGTATTTTTTGCCTCCTCTACACCCCTTGCCTAGCAACCGTAGCCACCTTGCTGAGCGAATCGAAATCCTGGAGATTTACGCTGTTTTCGGTGGGATTTTCCCTCGGCTTGGCTTGGTGCGCTAGTTTCATCTTCTACCAAAGCGTTTTACGGCTAGGTTTCACGTAATCACCGCAAAGATTAGTCCACCATGCATTGCGCTTGCAAAGGGCACGTTACCCGCAATTCTAGGAAATAGACACGCATTCCAGAATTCAGAGTTTGCTACTGGAAGGCTTTTTACAGATTTCTAGCGTCAAAGGTATTGCACTGATTCGGATCGCCCGTTTTTACTCCTTGGGTAAACCAGCGCACCCGCTGAGCCGATGTGCCGTGAGTAAAGGAATCAGGAACGGCATAGCCTTGCGCCTGTTTTTGAAGGCGATCGTCACCAATGCTGGCGGCTGCATTCAGGGCTTCTTCGATATCGCCTGGTTCCAAGCTGACGTTATCGCTTTGCTGCGTATATGCTGCCCATACCCCTGCTAAACAATCGGCCTGTAATTCTAAACGCACTGATAGCTCATTGGCTTGGACTTTGCTGCTACGTTGCTGCATTCTTTGCACCTGGTCAGAAATGCCCAGCAAGTTCTGGACATGATGGCCGACTTCATGGGCAATCACGTAGGCTTGAGCGAAGTCACCCGGCGCACCATGACGATTTTTCAGATCATCGTAGAAGCTTAGATCAATGTAGAGTTTCTGATCCAACGGGCAATAGAAAGGCCCCATCGCCGCTTGAGCATAGCCGCAACCGGATTGTACTGTTCCGGTAAACAACACTAGGGTCGGTTCCTGGTAGTTGCCACCCATTTTCCGAAAAATTTGGCTCCAAGTGTCTTCAGTGTCGGCTAACACAACGGACACAAATTCAACCAGCTCTTGCTGTTCAGGAGAATCAATCTGGGCGCTGGGAGGCGCACTCGTGGTGACCTGAGATGCCTGATCTAGGACAATGCTAGGATCTCCACCGAGGAGGGCAATGATTACGGCTAAGATGATCATGCCAATGCCGCCACCGACAACTGGAACGCCTACGCTTCGTCCGCGCCGATCTTCGACATTGCTGCTCCTGCGTCCCATTTGCCAACGCATAATAAATCTCCTGTGTTTTAGAAGTCCACAATCTGTTACTGCTAAAAACAGATGGTTTTAACGAAAACTGCTGAATATAGTCTAAAAATAGTGCTTTTGAATAAGACACAGCCTAGTCAGCACCCTGATTTTAGAGCAATAGAGGCGGCATTTCAGCAATCTTCATGCTTTGTTTCCAATTAGGCATCGTACGAGGTTTTGCCTTCCCCTGACGGAAGATGCGCTTACCGCAGCGATCGCCGTGCCGATTGACTCACCCAATCCACCGCAAAGGTGAGCAGTACAAAGCATGCTAAGGTAACAACCACACTCGAATAGTCAAAACTGCTGAGTTGCTCGGTCAGCAATCGTCCCAAGCCTCCTGCTCCGACTAATCCTACGATTACCGTTTCGCGCATACAGACTTCCCACCGATAGAGAATGTAGGCCAGAAATTTAGTGAAGTTGATGGGAAGCACACCGTACAGCAGGACAAGCGGTGAGGATGCGCCCTGTGCTTGCAGGGCTATCAACGGACGCTGATCGAGGTTTTCGTTGACCTCCGCCATGAGTCGCCCCAGAATGCCCAAGTTATGAATCCCTAGAGCGATCGCTCCTGGCAAAATACCGGGAAAGATCACATACAAAATCACCAGTGCCCAGATCGGAGCTGGAATCGCCCGACAGACCAATAGCGTGAACCGACTCCCGATCAGCGTTAGCCAAGCCCCCGCGCGACGACGTCCCGCCATACGCCCCGAACTAAAAAGCCCCCCCGGCAGAAAAAACGTCCGCGCCGCCGGAAACGAGAACAGGATGCTGCCAACGCCTGCAAGGGCGATCGCCAGAATTGACATGGCAACCGTTTGCCAGGACAGGATTAGGAGCGATCGCCCTTCGGACAGTTCAAACGTTGGTGGAAATGCATCCTCTCCCATCGCTTGTAAAAGCGTGAATGTGCGCGGTGACCAGAGTTTACTGGCGTCAGCCCCAACACTCCAAAAGCACAGGGGAATTAGCACTGCTAAACCCACTAATGTCAGCACGATCCATGGATCACGAATCGACACCATCCGTCGCCATCCCTGCGTTTTTTTCAGGTTGAAATCCAGCCGACTAGGGGAACCAAGGTGATGTCGAAGTAGCGCACTCAGCACATCGACCGTTCCATTGAGCAAAATCAGCGCATAAAACAGCGTCCACAGTTGCTCATATCGCAGCGATTGCAAACTCAGAAAAATTTCGTAACCTAATCCGCCCGCACCAATAATGCCCAACACCGCCGCCGACCGGATCGAGCACTCAAAGCGGTAAAAGGTATAGGACAGCAGGTTCAAAAATGCCTGGGGTAGGAGGGTATAGGCAAAAGCCGTTAACGGAGCAACGCCGCTGTTCAGGAGCGCATCAAGAGGCTCGCGCGGCGTTTCGTCTAAAATTTCTGAGAATATCTTGGCGACGATCGCACCGTAGGGAAGGGCGATCGCCAAAATTCCCACTAGGGGATCAAGCCCCAGAATGTTGATGAAAAAGAGTCCCCAAATCAGTTCATGAATCGCCCGGGGAAGTGCCAAAGCGGATCGGATCGCGCCCCAAAAACAGCGACGGTAAGGCTGACGGGGTAGCACTGCATCCCACCAGATTTCCGAAGCCAAAATGCCACCCAAAATGCCTAAACCTACACTTAGTACCGTACCGCAAACGGCATAGGCCAACGTTACCCAGGTCGCTGCCCAAACGATTGGCAGAAATTCAGCGCTAGTATCCGGATGCAGGCTAGCCTGGAGAAATCCTTCCAGTTGAGGCAAGCCTCCAGGGTTAAACAGTTCCTTGCCAAAAACACCTGCCGTGACTAGCGAGAAGGCGATCGCCCCAATGAATCCCCCGATCCAGAGCGTTCGAGCTGTCAAGAGTGGCGGACGGGGTAGGCTAGCGGTTGTCACCGGATTCTCCCAGACGGTACAAATCGGTCAGCATCTCCGGGGCGATCGCCGCTGTCGGTGCATCAAACTGAAGGCGTCCATCCCGCAAACCCATGACGCGATCGCAAAACTCCAGTGCCAGATCGACAGAGTGCAAACTCACCACTAAGGTTTTGCCCGATTCTTTCACCAAATCACTGAGAAGCTGCATCACCTCGCGACTGCGCTGAGGATCGAGGCTAGACACGGGTTCATCGGCTAGGATTACGAGGGGATTTTGTACCAAAACACGGGCGATCGCCACTCGTTGCTGTTGTCCCCCCGATAGTTGATCGGTGCGCGTGTAAATTTTTTCGGGAATACCTACGCGTTCTAAGGCTTGCAGGGCTATACCAACCTCTTGGGGATAAATCAACGACAGCATCGCCTTCAAAAACGACCAGCGCCCCAAATGTCCTGCATTGACGTTATGGATCACTTGCAGCGTATCCACCAAATGCAACTGTTGGTAAATCGTACCGATGTGCCGCTGCACCCGCCGCAACTGACGAGGGGAAAGTTGTCCTAGGGAATAGCCTAAGGCCAGAACCTCTCCCTCGGTTGGATACAAAGTTCCATTTAGCAACCGCAACAGCGTACTTTTTCCCACCCCGCTTGACCCAACTAGCGCGACCCGCTCTCCCTCAAAAATCTGAAACGACAGATTCGCCAACGCTGGGAACCCTCCGAACCGCTGGTTCACCTGCCGCACCTCAAACATCGGGGGTTTCTGCACCATTACTGGATCTTACCGATTTCGCGTCCTACCGCTTCGATCTGCTCATAGTTGGCGTTCTCCGTGGAAATGAACTTTTCCGCGCCAAAGAGTTCTAAGATCTCTGCTTCGTCGGGATTGTTTGGATCTAGGGCCATCAGAGCCGCCTGTACCCGCTCTACAAAGTCCTCCCCATAGCGCTCCTTCACTGCTGGGTTAATCACCCAGTGGTAGTCAAAGTAGGCTGGAGTCCGCCAGATGACCTGTACGTTTGAGGGATCAACCGTGCCATCTTCCACGCGGCTATTCCAAACTTGCTCATTCATTACCCCCGCATCGTAGGTTCCGGCTTGCACCAGTTCCAGCGTCGCGTCATGGGATTGAGAAAACCCAACGTCTCCCTTAAAGTCTTCTAACCTCACGCCCGCCTCATCTAAAAAGTACTGGGGCATTAATCGTCCAGAGGTTGAAGACTCGCTCCCAAAGGTGAAGGTATGCCCTTTTAGGGTCGTCAGTTCATTAATATCCGTAATCGGCTGAATGCCACTTGCGGTGTTGGCAATGAAAACACTATGGAAATTAGCGTCAATATCCCGCTGGGCGATCGCCTCCGCACCTGGCACCTGCAAGCGCGCCTGTACCCCTGTCAATCCACCGAACCACACCATGTCCAAATCCCCAACTTTAAACGCAGTGACCGCAGCGGCGTAGTCCGTCACAGGTTTATAGTCCACGGGAACACCCAGTTCAGACTCCAAGTAATCCGCTAGCTTGCTGTAGAGTCGCTGCAACTTTTCCGGATCTTGATCTGGAATAGCGCCCGTCACAAAGGGTTGAACATTTTCAGAGGTAGGTGCCGTTGGTTCTAAATCGGGAGTCGAAGACGGGGTACAGGCTGCTAAGGGAAGCAACACTGCCGCTGCCAGGATAAAAAGCCGGTTTTTCATACATGCATCTCAGGTGAGGCTACAAAACCTAGCATTCTATGGTGATGGAAGGTAAATGGCAATCAAAATGGGCGATCGCCTCTTCAAACATCACGGAAGCATATTCATACCCATAGGAAAGGAGCTAGAAATAAAAGTCTCTGCTCCTTCTTGATATAACAAAAATGAATCCCTAGCGTGACATCAAAGCGCTGTAAACTCCAACAACGTAGACGTAAATGCCTCAGTAGGTCAACGCTTTCCTATGTCCATTATCTTGATGAAATCACTCCAGCAAAACGCTACTTGCTAGCCTTGCTGCTTGCAGTCTGGATATAGAGAATCACCAAAAACAGGCTTGGAATTAGTACAAAGAGGATTGTTGCTAAAAACCCTAAGTCGTTCGTTTGCATTGAACCTAGCCTCTGCTATCGCTTTAAAAAATGGACTAAATCTAAGCTTAAGGATATCATTCGCCGCTACACTTCCGGTACGTTTTTTGAAGACCTATGGCTTGGTTTTAATGCTGACCGCCCCGTTCACAAGCGTTTGACAGGCAAGACGATAGGTGTCAGGCTTACGCTTTAGCTTGCGGTTTTCAGCATCCGTGCGAGGCGAAAGATTTTCCATACCGTCCACAACCTCAATAATACATGTACCACACTGACCATACCCGCCGCAGTTCAGCAACTTTCCTTTCAATGTGTATATATCAATACCATTCTCCATGGCTTTGAGTCTCAGATTGGCTCCGTCAGCAGCAACAACCTCTTTCCCCTCTTTGACAAAATTAATAACTGTCATAAATATCCAAGTTCTCTGTACAGGTAGTGAGCAACAGACGTAGAGTTCAGGCAAAATCATCCTACCAAGGTTAGTGCCAAAGCCACTCTTCATCAGTGAATGCAGCAAGAACAAAAAACCTCAGAAATTATTCATCACCTGCGTCTGAAGAAACAAATTGGGCAAGAGAGCCAGCGCAGCTCGTCTTCGCAGAGCGGCTACAGCCTTCAAACTGTAGACCGCAACTTTGTTGGACTAGCAACCAACTTGCTTTGAAAGACCATTTTACAAACTTTTGTAACGAAATCGACTCTTCGATCGTGTCCAATCCCATATCGGATTTTCAATGTAGCTATCCTCGTATAGGTCTTGGCGTTAGTATTCACAATGCCCGAAAAAGCGTTTACGTCAGTCTTTGAGGGTGTTCAACTGACAAGTCTAAATCTCGCGCCCCCCAAGGTTGCTTAGACTTGACCCTTGAAATCAGGACTCAATTTATGGAACACTTCTTTATACACATTCATTTTTACAAACCCGTTGTCAAACTACTAAACTTGCTCTAATCCCATTAGAACAGTTAGGTCGGTAGCTTGAGAGCATTCTAGATGTAGGGTGGTTTCTGCACAGGCTTTGTCAGTGTAGAAATCTCAGCGAAATGCTTAAGAGAGTGTTGAAACACATAGATTTGTAGGAGGAGCGTAGTCGATGGGACTACCCTGGTATCGAGTGCACACTGTGGTCTTGAATGACCCAGGGCGCCTAATTGCAGTGCACCTAATGCACACAGCACTAGTGGCAGGTTGGGCTGGCTCAATGGCATTGTATGAGCTGGCTGTTTATGATCCGAGCGATCCAGTTCTCAATCCCATGTGGCGGCAAGGAATGTTCGTGCTTCCATTCATGTCTAGATTGGGTGTGACTGGATCTTGGGCAGGCTGGAGCGTAACGGGAGAAACTGGAGTTGATCCCGGATTCTGGTCATTTGAAGGCGTAGCCGTCGCTCACATTGTTCTGTCTGGCCTGCTGTTCTTGGCAGCTTGCTGGCACTGGGTTTACTGGGATCTAGAACTGTTCAGAGATCCTCGGACTGGCGAACCTGCCTTAGATCTGCCCAAGATGTTTGGGATCCACTTGTTCTTATCTGGTCTTCTCTGCTTCGGATTCGGTGCATTTCACCTCACCGGCCTGTTTGGGCCAGGAATGTGGGTATCTGACCCATATGGTCTGACGGGTAGTGTTCAGCCGGTAGCTCCAGCCTGGGGACCAGAAGGATTTGACCCCTTCAATCCTGGCGGTATCGTGGCTCATCACATTGCCGCAGGTATTGTTGGCATCATTGCTGGACTTTTTCACCTTATCGTTCGTCCCCCTGAGCGTCTGTTTAAGGCACTGCGGATGGGGAACATCGAAACTGTACTATCCAGCAGTATTGCAGCCGTGTTTTTTGCGGCCTTTGTTGTCGCAGGTACGATGTGGTACGGCAGTGCCGCTACGCCCATCGAGCTGTTTGGACCCACCCGCTACCAGTGGGATCAGGGATACTTCCAGCAGGAAATTGAGCGTCGCGTACAGGCTAGTGTTGCTGACGGCGATACTTATGCGCAGGCTTGGGAAGCTATTCCCGAGAAACTGGCTTTTTATGACTATGTCGGCAACAGCCCTGCGAAGGGTGGTTTGTTCCGTGTAGGGCCGATGGTCAAGGGTGATGGTATTGCCCAAGGCTGGCTAGGTCACCCTGTCTTCAAGGATGCTGAGGGTCGTGAGCTAAGCGTTCGTCGCCTACCGAACTTCTTTGAAACATTCCCGGTTGTGCTGACGGATGCTGATGGAATTGTTCGTGCTGACATTCCGTTCCGTCGTGCTGAATCCAAGTACAGCATTGAGCAGACGGGTGTGACGGTTGCCTTCTATGGTGGGGAACTTGATGGTCAAACCTTTACGGATCCGGCGTCTGTTAAGCGTTTTGCTCGTAAAGCTCAGCTTGGTGAACCGTTTGAGTTTGATACGGAAACGCTGAATTCGGACGGCGTCTTCCGCACCAGCACCCGTGGTTGGTTCACATTTGGTCACGCAGTATTTGCACTTCTCTTCTTCTTCGGTCATATCTGGCATGGTTCTCGGACTCTGTTCCGCGACGTGTTTGCAGGTATTGACCCCGAGCTTTCGGAAGAGCAAGTCGAGTGGGGTTTCTACCAGAAAGTGGGTGACAAGTCTACTCGTCGTACCGAAAAGGCTGTTTAGTCTCATTTAGGAACGGCTTAGACATTTGGAATGGTCTGCAAGTATCATTAAGCAATGTTTAGCTGAGATTTCTTGTTAGACCATTCCATGATTTACCTGTAGACTATTTATATGACTGAGTGAGAGATTAATCGATGGAAAGTATCGCTTATATTCTTGTCCTTGTCGGAGCACTAGCTGTTTTGTTCTTTGCGATCGCCTTCCGCGAGCCACCCCGCATCACTAAAGACTAGGCTTTTTAAGTGAGATTTATTCGATGAGCTAACAAGGTTGTGAAAGTGTCGAATGTGAGTCGTCTCCCAACAGCCCGTTAGCTCTTTCTCACTTGATAAAAAGGATTGGATTTCCCGATAATCTTTTTGATCAAGCAGCTTTTCGGGTCAACTTACCGATGTTTAAGTGTCAGTTGCTAAGCTAGCTTTGATCGAGTCGAAGTTTTGATATTGACTATATATATTTAACTGTTGGTTTCAAATTCTTCATTTCAGTAATTTGTTTTTAGTGAAGATAGCAAGGCTTAGTTGTTGTGCATACCTGCAAGTTGATCTAGCGTGACTGGGGGGCGGTTGTTATGCGATGTCCATTCTGCCAATTTCCAGACAACCGTGTTCTGGAGTCCAGATCAGCGGAGTCCGGTCAAAGCGTTAGGCGTAGGCGCGAATGTCTAAGGTGTGGTCGGCGTTTTACGACTTACGAACGCATCGAATTTGTGCCTGTGACTGTGCTCAAGCGAAGTAACGAGCGTGAGTCTTTTGATCGTTCGAAGCTTTTAAGAGGAATTGTGCGTGCCTGTGAGAAAACAGATGTGAGTCCGGCTCGCATTGAAGCACTAGTGGATGAGATTGAGTCTGAATTGCAACAGCGCACCACACGGGAAGTATCCAGCACAGAAATTGGCGAACTTGTTCTAGAACGATTGCAAAGTTTGAACGAGGTTGCCTATGTGCGCTTTGCATCCGTACATCGACAGTTTCAAGGTATCCGTGACTTTGTTGAAGCACTCAATCACCTACAGAAGAACGCCGCTCACAATGAGGGTGAAACTGTGAGCTATCCGGAACCGTCTCCCATCGCTGTACGTTCATGACCGTTTGAAATTCACAGAGACTCTAGCTCAGATCAGTAGACTACAAACCTTGTTTGGCTCCCCCTAGCCTCCCTTATAAAAGGGAGGAACCGAGCCGGAGATGGCTTGAACTTCTCTTTCTATGGACGCAAGGCGTCTTCCCGAAGGGTAAGGCGATTGAGGGGGGCAAAGCCAGGGTTCATTGTGAAGCATGCCTATTTTCGATCTACTGAAGATACACATCTCGTGAGGAGACGTCCCTGCTATTCAACCGCTATTCTTTGATGGATAGCTCCTAGATACGGAAACTTCTAGGCGAGTTGGCGAAATTCCCCTCAGTTTTGATCATCTGAAAACCATTACAAAATTGGAAGTTGAGCAATCGCCCTTACTAGAGCGATCGCCCTTAAAGTTTGTTATGTCCGATGAAATGCCTAGGGTTCTAAACGCCAAGTGGACTGATCGTTTGTTAGAGTCGCCTCGTCGGATTGCTGCGGCTCTCGCGTTTTATACTTGTTTACCGATTCCTGGAATTGCCACCTTAGATTTTCAATACGTGGCTCGGAGTGCATCCCTCACGGGCTTGATCATCGGCGTAATGTTATCAGGTTTGGACACCGTATTACAAACGCTCCATACCCCACGGTTTCTAGAGAATGTTCTCATCAGTTTGACCTGGGTTGGTATAACGGGAGGTCTACATCTCGATGGCGCAATGGACACAGCCGACGGCCTATCTGTTCAAGATCCCGATCGTCGCTTGCAAGTGATGGCAGATAGTGTCACGGGTGCCTTTGGTGCAATGGCCGCTATCGCGATCCTGCTGATCAAAGTTGCTGCGCTTACAGATTTAACTCAAGGTCGTATCTGGGCACTAATTCTAGTACCCGCCTGGGCAAGATGGGGGCAGCAAATGGCGATCGCATCCTACCCTTACCTTAAGGCCGAAGGTAAAGGCGCGTTCCATAAGCAAGCCTTGCCCTCAATCCACCACGCATGGCCATGGGCATTGCTGCTAGCTGGCTTAGGTCTAGTTATGCCTGTCACTAGTTCGATGATGTCCGTATTGGGTTCTTTTACGTGTGGGGCGATCGCCTTGGGGTGGGGTGCATGGTTTCATCAGAAATTAGGTGGCCATACCGGAGATACTTATGGAGCCGTGGTTGAATGGACAGAAGCCCTCAGTCTTGGGGCGATCGCCATACTCGCCGCTCAGTAGGGCACAATGAGCTTAGTAATAGAGCTTTCTCGTTATCCGTCATGAGTGCAGTCCCCGACTCTCAATCGCCCGACTCCCTATCCGCTTGCGTTAAGGCGCTCGGTCTATCCCAGATTGAACGTCATATATTTATTTGTGCCGATCAGACTGTTCCTAAATGTTGCGATAAGGCCGAAAGCCTGGTGGCGTGGGATTACCTTAAAAAACGACTGAAAGAACTTGATCTGGATCGTCCGACTCAAGAGCATCCCACATGTATTTTTCGTACCAAGGCAAACTGTTTACGAGTTTGTCAACAAGGGCCTATTCTCTTGGTTTATCCCGACGGTGTCTGGTATCGTAACGCGACGCCAGAGGTCATTGAGCGCATTATCCAAGAACACGTACTGGGCGATCGCATTGTGGAAGAATTTGTTTTTCATCGCCATGTATTGTCTGCGGTAGTCGAATAGGTAAAGTATGAGCCTGTTGACACCTTGGTCAGCCCTTGAATACGGAATACGTCAAGAAACGCAACATTCTGTTCTCAGACGTACTGTTAAGGATAGTATTTGATTTAGGAAAAGCCCTATACTTTATCATGGGAGGTGCTAAGTACACATCGGCGAATTCACGGGTGTTTAGTTGGCTATCATGCATACAAGTAGATTTTCTGAACGTCTAAGCTACCCTACTTGTACCTTGGATAAATAGAAAACTCGCTTGATGTCCTTTCTCCATGCGGGGTGACATTAAATAGCATGAGTAAGCGCGCGAAAATATCCGGAATCAGCCCTAAACTAAATGAAAGCTAAGTTTGTGCATCTTTCTGGAGCTTGTTTGAAACCTTGAGTGAACATTTTAAGGAGCGGCGAGAGTTAAACATGAAAGAGAACAGCGTCGGAGATAAAAAGCGTCTGATGCTAATCGATGATGACCCCAATCTCATCATGTTAGTCAAAGACTATCTCGAGTTTCGTGGATATGAGGTGACGACGGCTGAGAACGGACGTGAAGCTCTTGAAATCCTAGAAAATGATATTCCGGATCTCATTATCTGCGATGTCATGATGCCTGAAATGGATGGTTACTCCTTTGTAGAACATGTTCGGCAAGATGCCCGAACTAACTGGGTACCTGTTTTATTTCTTTCTGCCAAAGGTCAAAGTCAAGATAAGGTCAAAGGCTTGAATACTGGCGCAGACGTCTACATGGTCAAGCCTTTTGAGCCTGAAGAATTGGTTGCTCAGGTGGAGTCGTCATTGAAGCAAGCCGATCGCCTCGCAAAACACAAAGATAAGGGGGTTGAAAATCGTCCAACGATTCAAGTTCCTTTCGACGTAGAGTTAACGCCCACTGAACTTAAAGTAGTGCAATACGTAGCCCGTGGTATGGCAAATCGTGAAATTGCAGCAGATCTAAACGTGAGCCAACGCACGATTGAAAGTCATGTTAGCAATATGCTAGGCAAAACGGGACTGCATAACCGCACTGAACTGGCACGCTGGGCCATTGAAAACGATATGGCGTAACTTTTTGAATGCTTGCCTCGCGATGGGTAGAGCGATCGCACGTTTGTTCGCCATAAGAGCTACAAGAAAGGTAGTTCTTTTGCGAGGTAATGCGCTTGCTTAGCCTCAAATTTTGTTATCATGTTGTTCGATTGCTGGTGTAGCTCAGTTGGTAGAGCAGCTGATTTGTAATCAGCCGGTCGCAAGTTCGAGTCTTGTCACCAGCTTTTGATTGACCCCCCCGTTGCATAAGGCTTCGGGGGGTTCCTGTGTTCGGCCATATCAGCGTTTTGGGTATCGTTTTGGGTACCAATAGCTACGCATCTACGCCCAAACCTACTTATGAATGCGCGAAAATAGGAGTATATGAATGCGCGAAAATAGGAGTAAATTTAGCACAGGATTTAGCACAATGCCTCGACCGGCTGATTCACCTGACGCAATTAACAAGCGGCTCAAGGGTACTGGAATTAGGCTGAAAGTAGAAGCAAGGGGGCGCAAGTTATCACTGCGCGGAACCTTTCCCCTGAAACCGGGGCAAACGAAAGTAAAGCAGACCTATCTTGCCCTTGGGATTGATGACACCCCCTACGAATTGAAAATGGCAGAACTCAAAGCTCATGAAGTATGGGCACAGCTAGGGCAGGGGACCTTCGATTGGCAAGACTGGATAGCCTGACCTTGATACCTGCGCTGCCTGGATCGAGCGATACAAACGCCACTGGTTCGCCATCAACGGCGATACTCCCACTACCCAGAAGAAATGGCAGCGTGGAGAGTGGCAGATGGGTCTTCGCTGGTTACCGAGTGACGTCAACCTCTCAGCGCAAGTCCTCAAAGACACAGTCACCAGTCGTCCTCCAGACAGCCGTGCTCGCCAACTATGCGTCCAGGTGCTCAATCGCTTCGCCGAATTCGCCTCAGTTGACGTTGACCTCAACCAATACCGAGGGAAATACAAAAGACGCACCAATGGTCTTGAGATTCCCTCGGACGAAATGATCGCCCAACTGGTCAGCAGCATCAAAACTCCCCAGTGGCGCTTAGTTTACATCCGCATGGCTATCTATGGACTGAGCGACCATGAGTGTTGGTTCTGTGACATTAACCCAGCGCCACCCTATGATTGCCGCGTGCTTGAAGGAAAAACCGGACCCCGCGATGGGGTAATGCCTTTCTACCCAGAGTGGGCAGCCCAGTGGGAACCGTGGAACGGAACCTTACCGAAGGTGACTGACACCGTAGGTGATCACGCCATCTACGGTGAACGAACGGCCAGGGCATTCAAACGCCACAAGATTCCCTTTACCCCCTACACCCTTCGTCATGCTTGGTGTATTCGAGCATCTGTAGTGTTCAAACAACCGATTCCCGGCGAGGTTTACCTAATCATCGAGATTTCTGATACCACCCTTGATCGCGATCTCGGCAGCAAAGCCGACCTTTATGCCGCTACTAGCATTCCCGACTACTGGGTATTGAACATCGCGGGGCAACAACTGCATGTGTTCAGAGAACCTAGAGCAGATGGCTACCAACGACAGCTCATATTAAGGGCACAACAGCCCATTACACCATTAGCCTTTCTTAATTGCACCCTGACCGTCCAGGAATGCTTCGGTATGTGATGAGCTATCATTAACAGCCTCTCATAGCCGTACCCGCTCAATCTCATCAAGACTCACCTCATCATCCCGCCGATCATATAACGCCGTCGTCCGAATATCCTCATGCGCCGCAATTTTCTGGGCATTGTCGCGGCTGCCACCCTTGCGCAGAAAATTCGTGATTCCACTGGCCCGAAACGTATGGTTGCACGCCTCCGTACTCACCCCTGCCGCTAGCGCTCCACGCTTCACCATCGCCCAGGCTTCCTGCCGCTGAAGTCTCTGTCCAGTAAGCGTTCGACTCTTCCCCGGTGCTGTCTGGAAGAGGGGACTATCTTTGATCTTTCGCAGTCCCGCCGCCTCAAGGTACTGATCGCGATACTCCTCAGCCGTGTGGTGGACAGGCAGCTCATGGGACTTCCCACCTTTCTCATGCAGCCGAAACCAGTACCGCTTCCCCTTGGGAAAATAGTCACCGACATTCATTCCCAGTACTGCCTCAATCCGGGCAAAGCTAAAAAACATCGTGGCGATCAGCGCCCGGTCTCTTAAGCTCACCACATGAGAAGTATCAATACTGCCCAAAAGCTGCACCATCTCTTCGTCACTTAAGATCGGCGTCTTTCCTTGCTTCGCCCGATGCTTGATTCCTCGCACCTCCGCCGCTGGATTCTCCACAGTGACACCACCATCCTTGAGCCACCGAAGCAGCGATTTAATTGCTGACAAAGGCTGATTCCGCGTGAGCGCCGAACCCGGATGAATCTCGATGTAGTGCGCAATGATGATCGAGTTGACTTGGTGGATCCCAAGGTCTGGATAGCAGGCTTCCAACCAATCAAAGAATCGAGTCAGGGCTCGGTAGTAGGCGAGACGGGTATTGAGGTTGCGGATCTCGGCGGTGAAAAACTCGACATACCGGTAGGTGGCTCGTTTCCCAGCGCGATGCACGATCGCTGGTAGCACAAACTCTGTGCCCGGAAGCATCAGAGCGCTGTTCTGAGGAAGGGTAAGGTTTTTCACGGGCGACCGTTATGCCTTGATATGACTGGATTTTGGCTTATTTCTTCTATGACATAAAGAGACGTTATGTAATGGAAAAGAGGCGGTGGAAAGTGAAGATTTCTCGTAGAGATGATTCTTCAGTTCCCTGAATAAGGCTCCATTTATAAAAACCAAGGTGTCCTCTCAAGGACAGGATGTACTCTGAATACTCTGCCGCCGCATTGGCATATGCAAGATTTTATGTCTACAAGATGGAATGAGGGCATCAAGTCAAAAGAGAATGGCTTGAGGCGATGCTGAATTCAAATACTTGACGGCAGAAACTTGGGTTTCCGTAAACCTTGCTGAGTGAATTGCTGAATACGATCGCAATCGCCCTTCAGTATCGTTGAAGAGATCCAACTACTTCCCAATACAAAACCGACTAAAGATCCGTCCCAGCATTGATTCCGTCATTTCCTCTCCTGTAATCTCACCCAGAGCCTGAACCGCACCCCGCAGATCAATCGTCCAAAAATCTAAGGGAAGCTGCTCCTGAATCGTAGATTGAACCTGGCGCAGAGAAGCTTTCGCCCGACTCAATGCTGCTGCCTGCCGTTGGTTAATTGCCAGATCGAGATTTGCCGCCTGTAGATTTCCCGTTTGCACCTTTTGTAGAATTGCCGCTTCTAGTGCATTAATCCCCTGATTCTGGGCAACTGCTGTTTTCACGATCGCCCCTATCTCCGCCGGAATCCCGACGGGAGCCTGTTCCACCAAATCCATCTTATTAATCACCAGAATCAGCGATCGCTCCTTCACCTGGTCATAAATCGCCTGATCCTCGGCTGTCCATCCCACTTGAGCATCAATAGTCATCAGCACTAAATCCGCTTGCTGTGCGGCACGGCGCGATCGCTCCACTCCGATCTGCTCGACTTGATCCGTTGCTTCCCGAATCCCTGCCGTATCGAGAACCTGAACCGGAATGCCACCGACGACTAACTGCGACTCCACCACATCTCGCGTCGTTCCTGGCAAATCGGTGACAATGGCGCGATCGCTCCGACTCCAGGCATTCAGCAAACTCGACTTGCCCACATTCGGACGACCCACAATCGTCACTTTTAATCCGGTTCGCAAGAGTTCCCCCCGGTCAGCCGTCGCTAGGATCTGCTCTACCTCCGTCAACACCTGACTCAGTTGGGCTTTCACCGATTCCTCATCCAGGGGTGGCAAATCATCCTCAAAATCAATCCGCGCCTCTACTTCCGCCAGAATATCCAAACAGGTCGAGCGCAGTTGACGGATCGGATGCGCCAATTTTCCCTGAACTCCGGCCAGTGCCGTCTGGGCGGCCTGGGGCGATCGCGCGCCCACCAAATCCGCAATACTTTCCGCCTGGGTCAGGTCAATCCGACCATTGAGAAACGCCCGCAGGGTGAACTCTCCCGGTTCCGCCAGTCGTGCCCCCTGCTCGATACAGAGTTGTAGAACCTGTTGCACCACCATCATGCCGCCGTGACAGTGAAACTCCACCACATCCTCACGAGTGTAAGAACGAGGGGCTTGCATCACCAACAGCAACGCTTCATCAACGGTTTGTAACGTTTGGGGGTGGTGAATATACCCGTACAAAATGCGGTGACTTCCCCAAACCTGCTGCCCCGGAGCCATAAAAAGTGTTTGGGCGATCGCCATTGCGTCTGAGCCAGAAAGCCGCACAATCCCTACACTGCCCTGCTGTGGAACTACGGCCGTTGCGATCGCCGCAATTGTATCGCCCTGAATCATGATGATTTCACGTACTTAGTTGATCAGAAAGCCTGAATACAATAAGGATAGTTTGTTCCGCCAATGCCATGCGATTCTCCGAAACACCCAGTTCCTACTCCTCGTCTAGACCCATTTCCCAACGTCGTGCCACGTCCTGGCTTCGCACCTTCCGATACTTTTACCACCGCTTTACCCGGATGGAGGGCAGCCCCCATGCGATCGCCCGTGGTCTGGCGGTTGGGGTCTTTTCAGGATGGTTTCCCTGGTTTGGCGTCCAAATGATCATTGCGGTAGCCTTGGCAGCACTCGTACGGGGCAACAAGATTATGGCGGCGGCCTCCACCTGGGTCAGCAATCCCCTCACCTATGTTCCCATCTATGCCTTTAATTTTCATGTGGGATGCTGGATCTTGGGAATAGACATGGGAAAGGATATCTTTACGGAAATGTCCTCTTGGAGTGATGCGGTGGCCTTAGGGCAAGACTTTTTGCTGGTGCTGCTGTTTGGCTGTTTTGTTGTGGGTTTGGGTGTTGCCGCCCTGAGCTATGGTGCAGGACTTTGGCTGCTTCAATCGGTTCGGCAACAACGCTTAGACCGCCGCCGTCTCCAATAGGGAATTTAGAGGGAGCATCCCAATTTTGTACGGGTAGTGCGAGCGTCCCGCTCGCGGGCAAGATGCCCGCACTCCAGACATTGATAAATTTGCAAATGTGGGATGCTCCCCATTTACAGGCCTTCGGGACATGTCGCCACATCCCGAAGGTGACTCTACGCATCAAACGACAGCACCGGCCAGTCGTTTTCCCGGTTGTATTGCATCATGTTTTCGAACTTGCGGAGTTCAGCACGATGCACATGAATTTCCTGGGGAATTTCGTTCTCGATCCAGGGCTGATTAAGCTCCGAAATAATGGCGCTAAACGTGTTTGCATCGGGCAATTTGCTGATGTCTCCAAAGTAGCCCAGCGTGATGTGCCCAGTGAGGTGATACTGCTGCTCAACGCCGAGGTTAATCAGCTCTATGTTTTGATAGAGCGATCGCCGCAACTCGGTAACTCGCGCATAGGATCGTTCGGCCTTGGGAGCAAGTCCTAGGGCGATCGCCCGTGGCATCACCAGAAGACCAATCACTTGCCACGTTACCGGATCTGCGCCCTGTACTAGCGGTTCACAGCGCTGAAAAATTTGGTCAATACTTTGCTGGAGCCGACGTTCAAAATCCTCGTTGACCTTGAGAGCATGACGGTAGGCATCATTCCAAATCAGATCCGCCAACGTCATGTGAAAACTTTCGGCAGGCAAAGGAATGAAAAATCCCTCCGGCAGAGCTTTCACCAGTTCGCGTTGACAGGCCTGAACTTGCTTGTAAAAGTCGGCATTGCTGGAGTCTTCACCCCAAGGAGGAGTGATCACGGAATACCCTGGAAAGGGAACGACCTGAAACCCATCGTTCCCATCGGGTATAAATTTTGGGGATGACTGAATGTACTGAACCTGCGCTTTGTAAGCATCGGACAGGGTCATGTGGGCCACCCGGTTCACGTAGACCTGATACGTATCGTCCAATCTCGTTCGCCTCGCGTACTGTAGAAACGTAGGGTGCTGCACTGCACCGTACAGCTATTCTTATTATTGAAAATTATCGCACTGCCCAATGCCAATCTATTTTTACTGGGGAGATGATCAATTTGCGCTGAATCGAGCCGTTGCAGCATTGCGCGATCGCACCCTTGATCCCGATTGGGCCAGCTTCAACGCCGATAAGATTTCGCCCGATCAGCCCGATGCCGTGATGCAAGCCCTCAACCAGGCCATGACGCCTCCCTTTGGCATGGGACAACGCTTTGTGTGGTTAGTGGATACAACTGTATGCCAGCGCTGCTCTGAAGACTTGCTGACGGAACTAGAGCGCACCTTGCCGACGATTCCTGAAACCACAGTGCTGTTGCTGACCAGCGACTCTAAACCCGACGGTCGTCTTAAGTCCACAAAGCTGCTGCAGAAACACGCTGAAATCCAGGAGTTCTCTTCCATACCCCCCTGGAAAACCGATCTGATCGAACAGCAGGTGCGACGAGTGGCGCAGGATATGCAGGTGAAACTTTCCCCAGACGCCGTACACCTACTGGCACAGTCCGTGGGTAACGATACGCGCCAATTAGTGACGGAATTGGAGAAGCTGAGTCTGTATCAGGGCGATCGCTCAACGCCGATTTCCGCCGATGCCGTTTCTACCTTGGTAAATGTTTACACCCAGAACAGCCTCAAACTAGCCACAGCTATCCGCGAGGGAGACACTAGTAAAGCCCTCACCATTGTGGCGGATCTGATTGCCCGTAATGAAGCTCCCTTACGAATCTCGGCAGTTCTCGTCGGGCAATTTCGCACCTGGCTCTGGGTGAAACTGATGGTGGAAGCCGGCGAACGAGACGAACGAGCGATCGCCCGTGCAGCGGAGGTGAATAATCCCAAACAGATTTACTTTCTCCAGAAAGAGCTCCGCACCGTGTCCCTCAATGCCCTCCAGCAAAGTTTACCGATTTTCCTCAAGCTAGAGGCAGGACTCAAGCGAGGGGAAGACGCGATCGCCCTTTTACAGACCACAGCGATTGAGCTATGCCAGCTATTCACGGTATCCACCAAACGCTAACGGTATCGATAAGGCTAGACCCAAGGCCAAAAGCAACCGATCCCGCCCCATCGCCTTGTTTATCTTCCTTTACATCGAAAATGGGGTGAACGATTGAGAATTACGTATGCTTCAATGCCACAAAAATCTATTAAAGCCCGGATGCCCTCTACATCCGAGAGATCACCGTTGCCAAGGGGAGTCTTAAAGTTTGTTGAAGCTCTACCCCTGATTTGTTTGTAGTTTTCTATACTAATATTTAGAAAACGCAAAAAAGGCATCTTCAGGTTTAGGGTGAGTCGCATCGTTTTTGATGCTCTAGCAATGGCATAACAAAACGGTTGTCCTGCTTCACACTAAAATTCGACGCCAACCAATCTGACCAGATGGATCTCCTATCTGCTCTGAGCCTTGGGTGCTGAATATGCCTTTAGGTTTGCGAGTGCGTGTAACCGATCTTCCGAAAAAGAGGCGCAGATAGGTGTGAGCCAACCCCTAAATCAGATTCGACGCTACGACCCCGACGCGATCGCCCGCTATTATCGCCATCGCCCCTTGGCTGCCGTATGGCGTGCGTTTAGGATCGTCTGGATGTTTTTGGGTTTCGTCCTGGGCATGAAGATGGATGACTGGTTCGGCGTTGCCGAGCGGCATCATCATCGGCGGGCAACCCAACTTCGCATGATCCTGACCCGTCTTGGCCCCACCTACATCAAGGTCGGACAGGCCCTTTCCACCCGTCCCGACCTCGTTCGGAAAGATTTTCTAGAAGAACTCATCAAGCTTCAAGACCAACTGCCGCCGTTTCCGACTCCCATTGCGTTTGGCATTATCGAAGCGGATCTGGATCGGTCGATTGATGAAGTTTTTAGCTACATTTCACCCGCTCCAGTGGCCGCAGCGAGTTTAGGGCAGGTCTACCGCGCCAAGCTCTTCAGCGGTGATGAGGTTGCCGTTAAGGTGCAGCGTCCCAACCTGCTGCCCGTCCTAACCCTTGATCTGTATCTAATGCGGTGGGCGGCAAGCTGGCTCGCACCCTGGCTGCCGCTGAACTTAGGGCATGATCTGACCCTGATCGTGGATGAGTTTGGCACCAAGCTGTTTGAAGAAATTGACTACCTGAACGAAGGCCGTAACGCTGAGGCGTTCGCGGCGAATTTTCAAGATGACCCACAGGTAAAAGTACCATCTATCTACTGGCGGTATAGCAGTCGTCGGCTCCTGGTTCTGGAATGGATCAACGGCATTAAGTTGACCGATACTGACAATGTGCGGGCGGCAGGTCTGAATTCTGACAAGCTGATCGAAATTGGGGTAACGTCGGGACTGCGCCAACTGCTCGAATTTGGCTTTTTCCATGCCGACCCCCACCCTGGTAACCTGTTCGCGATGTCCGATGGTCGCATGGCCTACATCGACTTCGGCATGATGGATCAGTTGGGTCATTCGATGAAGGAAACCTTAGTCGATTCGGTGGTTCACCTCATTAACCGAGACTATGATGACCTTGCCCACGATTTCGTGAAACTGGGATTCTTGACCCCTGAAACGGATATTCGCCCGATCGTGCCTGCTCTGGAACAGGTTCTCGGCAACGCGGTTGGTGAAAGCGTTGGCGATTTCAACTTCAAGACCATTACCGATCAGTTTTCAGAACTGATGTATGACTACCCCTTCCGGGTTCCCGCCAAGTTTGCGCTGATTATCCGCTCGCTCGTAACCCAGGAAGGACTAGCCCTCAGCCTTAATCCTCAGTTCAAGATTGTGGAGATTGCCTATCCCTACGTGGCGCGGCGATTGCTGAAGGGAGAATCACCGGAACTGCGGCGACGGTTAATCGAGGTTCTGTTTAAGGATGGCAAGTTCCAGTGGCAGCGATTGGAAAATCTGATTGCGATCGCCCGTTCCGATGACAACTTTGATCTGATGCCGACTGCTCAGTTAGCGTTGCAATTCCTTCTCTCTGAAGAAGGCCGCTATCTACGGGAGCAAGTCTTGCTGGCACTGGTAGAAGACGATCGCATTCATACCGAGGAGGTGCGGCGATTGTGGGATCTGGTTAAAGATGAAATCAAGCCTGCCCAGCTCTTTGGTGCCACCCTAGGAGCGTTGACCGGATTCTCGACGGAGCAGGCGGCGTCCTTTATTCCCGCAATTACCAGCATTATGGTCGAACAGCGATAGGCCATTTAACGCTAAGCTGTCGATGGTTTGATTGTGTTTATCGGGTTTAGGAGCTTGGCGTGGAGGAGTATTACTACGTAGGTTCGTCTCCGTTTTTTATGTTATTCGCTGGGTTGCTGGCGAGTGCAACCGCAGGCTTAGCCTTTCAGGAGACGTTGAAACAATCGCTCAAGGAATGGTCGCGCAATCGTTCGTCGCGCACCCTGGCTAATCTGCGTGGCTTTTCCCTGGGGCTGCCCTTTTTAGGCATGGCAGGAGGCGTCTGCGTATTCCTAGCGTCAGGATTGCAGATATTCAGCTTTCCCATGGCAACAGCCTATGTGATCGCCGCTCCCCTAACGGTGGCCAGTGCGTGGCTCGTGTGGTATCAGTTGGGACGGTTGCTGGCGCAGCTTGAAGCGGGGGGATCAAAAGCGATTGACTTAGATTCGCTAGGCTAGAAGGATACCCATTCCTAGGATACGTTTGAGGATATTACCGTGGTTGATAAGGTTCAAAAAAGCGACGCTGAATGGCAACAGCAACTCTCGCCTGAGGAGTACCGTGTGACCCGCAAGAAGGGCACAGAGCGGGCGTTTACAGGTAAGTATCACGACAACAAGGCGTCTGGTGTTTACAAATGCGTGTGCTGCGGAACAGAGTTGTTTAGTTCTGAAACGAAATTTGACTCTGGAACGGGTTGGCCGAGCTTTTGGGCACCGATGCACGCAGAGAATATTGATTACGAGCAGGACAATAGCCTCTTCATGCGGCGTACAGAGGTGCTGTGTGCCACGTGTGATGCTCATCTCGGCCATGTATTTGGCGATGGGCCTGCCCCTACCGGACAGCGCTATTGCATTAACTCGGCAGCATTGGATTTTCAGCCAAAGGCAGAGTAGTGCTTCTGTTGCCTAAAATTTAGGATTGAGGGCGATCGCTCCAGCTTAGGGCGATCGCTCTTTTATTTGTGGAACGGAGAGTCACACAATTCTTAACGCTGAAATGGGGTGAAACGGCTGACAGATGCCCAACAATCTCCTAGGCTGAGCATGGACGCGATCGCCCTAATTGAACGTTATGACTACTGAGCTACAACCCCCATCCCTCGCAAGTTTGCCCTTTGTCCCGTACCTCACGGATGAGGGCGATGTGAACCATACCTGGGCCGGACAAATCGGGGTCTATGCCATTTTTGATGCCGATCAAGCCTTACAGTACGTCGGCTATTCCCGCGATATATCCCTGAGCTTAAAACAGCATGTCGTGCGGCGATCGCCCGTTTGCAAGTGGGTCAAGGTGCAGACTATTACGAAGCCGAGCCGCACCGTTTTGGACTCCATGCGCGATGCCTGGATTGCTGAAAACGGTACTGTTCCACCGGGGAATGCCGATGACGAGCCGTTATGGACTCAGCCGATTGACGCAAAGCTGCAAATGACCGAGGCGGAAAAGGCCGCCTATGAGGCCCAAGACGAGGCCGGTAAGATCAAAGTCCTCAAAAATGTGGCGCGACGAGTTGAAGCGCAAGTGATGGAACAGCTCCAACAGCAGGGAATCACGGCAGCAATCCGATTTGATCCGAAGTTGAAGGAATCGGGATTGCTGAACCTGAAACCGTAATGTTTTCGCTGCCCCAGGTTCCCTGGTAAAACAAGGGCATATCCGCCATAATGCATTGATCGGATCTAGGTTGTTTCATCAGCTTGTCTAGAGGTAGATATAGCAATCCTACTTGGATTGTGAAACGTGCGCCTCACGGGGCGCACGTTTCACAACTCATCTTTTTCACAAATCACGTAGGAACGCTATATAGCAGTGGACGAGTTAGTTAGGACAAAGGGGGATGGGGGCTTCGCTCCCACGCAGGGGTTTCACCTCTGCCCCCGTCCTAACCCGCCCTTTTGTTGCTATATCCCTCCAAAGTCCGTGGAGATTGAACCAAATCCGCTAGAATAACTCCAGCTTACGGAGAGCGATCGCCCGGTGCCTATGGAACAGCTCAATAATGCCCTGACCCTTTTCTTCAGCCTGCTGGTAGAGGCTATGCCCTTCCTGTTATTGGGAGTGCTGTTTTCCAGTGCGCTGCTGCTGTTTGTAGACGAACGCAAGCTGGTGGCGGCTATTCCTCGTAATGCCGTTTTAGCGGCGATCGCCGGAAGTTTAATCGGATTTCTGTTTCCGGTGTGCGAGTGCGGTAACGTGCCCGTAGCGCGACGACTCATGATCCAGGGTGCGCCCACATCCATGGCCGTTGGCTTTCTCCTCGCCGCCCCGACTGTGAATCCCATTGTCTTTTGGGCTACGTGGACGGCCTTTCGCGATCAGCCAGAAATCGTGTTTATGCGGATTGGGTTTTCGCTGCTGATTGCGGTGATTATTGGCTGCATTTTTAGTACTCAAACGGATATCCGTCCATTATTGCAACCTAACGTGGCGCGATCGATCATGCCGGGGATGACGCCGATTCGGGGCGGAACCTCTAGGGAAGCCGTCGCCTCGCCTCTACTCCAGTCGGGAACCTTTATGTTGGGCACACCGGGTCAACAACCGATGCGGATGGATAGCGGTATGGCGATCGCGGCGACGGCTCCCATCACCCGTCCGTGGGGCGATCGGTTTCAGCTCATGCTGGATAATGTGGTGCTGGAACTTCGGGAATTGGGTGGCGTATTGATTTTGGGAAGTGCGATCGCTGCCATTGTGCAGGTTGCCATTCCCCGGGAGGTGATTCTGAGTCTGGGACAAGGCCCGGTCACCTCGATTTTGGCGATGATGCTGTTGGCGTGGGTGGTGTCGATTTGTTCCACTGTGGACGCTTTCTTTGCCCTCGCCTTTGCCTCCACCTTTACCAGCGGTGCGCTGCTAGCATTCCTGATTTTTGGCCCCATGATCGACCTGAAGAACATTAGCCTGCTGCTCACCGTGTTTCGAGGTCGTGCAATCCTATACTTATTTCTCCTAGCCGCGCAACTGACCTTCGCGATCACCCTGGCGGTGAACCTGTACTGGGTCTAACCACGCTCCGTTTGCTCCCTTGTACCCCATGAAACCGAGAGTCAACCGATCTACTTCTCAAGCCCCTCTTACCCGCCGCATTCCCTGGTCAGCCATGCTGGATCTGTTGGCGATCGCCGCTTGGGGGGCGTTATTGCTCAAGTACTGGCTGACGGGCAAGATGAACATCCTGCTGCACCCGGACTACCACTGGCTAGCCGTATCGGCGGGTATTTTCCTGGTCGTGCTGTCGGTACTGAAGCTGGGGCAACTGCTGAAAATCCTGGTGGATCCCAAAGGGGAGAAGCGATCGCTGGCGGCTCAGCAGCACATTGCGCTGTTTAAGCCAGGGGTCGGTAGCGCGATTTTGCTATTTGTGGCGATCGTGGGGTTGCAGTTTACGCCCCAGCCCTTTACCAGTGCGGTGGCATTGCAGCGAGGGATTACGGAAACCCTGTCTATGACGCGATCGCAGCCCCAAGCCTTTCGGGGAACTACCGCACCGGAGGATCGCTCGATTATCGACTGGGTGCGGACGCTGAATGTGTATCCGGAACCCGATGCCTACGCGGGGCAGCCTGTCCAGGTGGATGGCTTTGCGGTGCATCTAGACGGCTTTCCCGACCATTACTTCACCATTTCTCGGTTTGTGATTACCTGCTGTGCCGCTGACGTGTACCCAGTGGGATTACCCGTCAAACTCAGCGGTTCCCAGTCTATCTATCCCGCCGATCAGTGGTTCCGGGTGAAGGGCAAAATGATCACTGAAACCCACAATGATATCCGGCAGGTGGTGATTGAAGCTGAGGACGTGACCGAGATTCCCGAACCGGAGAATCCCTACGAGTATTAAAACTAAAAGGCGATCGCCCCTCCGATAGACGCAATCGCCCGTTGCAAAGCCATCCAAGTTGAAGAGAATTTAGGAGACAGGAACCGGAGTCAGATTGTTTTGAATCATTTCCCGGTACTGACTCTTTTGCTTCATGCCCTTCATTTCACCGACCAGAGCTTTGGCCTTAAAGAACTGAACCGTCGGTGTACCAATGATGCCTGCGGATTCGGCAATGTCCGGATCTTCAGTAATATCGATCTCCACATAGTGAACCTGGTCGCCAAATTCGTCAATCACCTTGCTGAGAATCGGTTTCAGCGTATGGCATGGGCCACAGGTAGGCGATGCATACTTCACCACAATTAGGCGATCGCTCTCATGGTACAGCTTTCGCAGGGCATAGCCCCCTTCATGGTGTACACGGTGAATATCGAACTCCGATGCCTGCTCCGCTTCGGTCTTGTGGGGCGTTTCCGCATGGGGACGCTCGGAGGCTTCCGTTTGGTGGAACTCCTGGAGTAGACCGTTAGACGACAGCCACCGTTCTGCCAGCAGGGCGGCCATACAGCCTGTACCCGCCGCCGTAATCGCCTGACGGTACTCGTGATCCTGCACGTCGCCCGCCGCATAGACCCCTTCAATGTTGGTTTCGACTGAGTTCGGCTTGGTGACGATGTAGCCAACCTCATCGAGATCGATTTGTCCGGTGAACAGGCTGGTGTTCGGGGTGTGCCCGATCGCATAGAACAAGCCCCGCACTGCGATCTCTTTTTCCGCTCCAGTTTGGCGATCGCGGAGGCGCAGCCCTTTCATCCCTTCGTCATCACCCAGCACGTCTACCGCTTCGGTATTCCAGTGGACAGTGATCTTAGGATTACGGAGGACACGATCCTGCATGGCTTTACTGGCTCGCATTTCATCCCGACGAACGAGCAAGTGAACATGGGAACCGTACTTTGTGAGATACACAGCCTCCTCTGCGGCAGAGTCCCCACCCCCAACGACAGCGAGTTCTGCATTTCGGAAAATTGGCGTTGCGCCATCGCAAATCGCACAGGCCGAAATGCCGCGACTCCAAAAGCTCTTTTCGCTAGGTAGACCGAGGCGTTTTGCCGTGGCTCCCGTCGCAATCACGACACTATGGGCTTTCACCTCCCGTTCCTCGGAACGAATGACAAAGGGACGCTGGCTAAAGTCCACGGAAATCACATCTTCGGTCACGAGTTCCGCTCCCCAGCGAACCGCCTGCTCCTTCATGCGATCCATCAAGTCCGGCCCCATAATGCCATCGGGGAATCCGGGAAAATTCTCAACTTCGGTGGTGGTCATTAACTGCCCCCCCGGCAACCCTCCCGCTTGGTAGCCTTCAAAAACAAACGGCTTGAGGTTTGCCCGTGCAGCGTAGATGGCAGCCGTATATCCAGCTGGCCCTGAACCGATAATCACTAGATTCTCTACCATAGGAGTCGTGCTTAGAATATATGAACTCGTAATGACTACGCTTAATATAGCACAGAGGGCTTGGTCTGGAGGAGGCTGCGACGTTAAGGCAGGGGCTGATGTCAGTTTTGAGTTTTGAGGGTTGAGTTTTGAGTTGAAGATGCGCGGTTATGTCAGAGATTCTGTCCCTGCTCCATTACGGCCATTTCAGATATCGGAATGGGAAACCGGAAGGGGGCTAGCTTAGGAGACTCCTGCAAAGGGTTGATTTTTTAGTACAAATATACTAAATTATTGCTAGATATAAGTACTAGCGTACTAAAAACGGGTTGCGGTGAATAGGGTTATGACAGACGTACGCACTGAAATCAAGGCGATTAACGAAGAGCTTCAGGCGTTGGAAACGCAGTTTGTGGAGGACTGGCTGCTCATGCCAGATACTCTAGGCCAAGGAGAATGCGATCGCCCCACGGATCACCCTCTTGAGTCTCCCCCTCCAGAGGATCAAGCTTCAGTACGCCATATGCCACACTCTCAACCTAGCAAACGATCGGCAGATGCCCTCAAGCCTAAAATTGCCCCCTCCCCAAAGCCCCCCGCACAAATCCAGATTTCGGGTTTAGCAAACGGAGAGCAACGACAGCCTACGATCCAGAAACCCATTGGGCTACCGTCGTTTCAGATTTCAAGTCCATCGACTGCTCATACTCCTTCGGCTAAAACCCAGTCGATGACAAAGCCGTCTAAAGTCCTAGGAGAGGCGATCGCCAAACCTGCAACTTCTCAGAATCCGATATCTCCAGTGCAGGAACAGGATGAGTTCGAGTCAGTGCTGGATGCCAAACTCCGCGAACTAGATACCCAGGCCGCCTACGTCAACCACCTAGCCGAGCAGCAGGAAACAGCGTTATTAACCCTAAAGGCGATCGCGGAGGCTGCACAGTTTGAGGTCATTCGGTCGGGACTCATGGATGATCCCACAGGTTCTACGGAGTTGAACTGGCTGGAGGATTATCAGCAGGCTACAGTTTCATTTGTGGAGGATGATGGGCACGGACGATGGGTGATTCGGAGTCGGGCGATCGATTGGTTTCGGGCGGAACGCGATGCACTCACGACAGCCGAACAGCTCCGTCGCCTCCAAAAAACGCGATCGCGCAGTACCGTCTCCAGCCAACCTAGTCCTGTTTCCGCCGCACCCCGCCGCCAACCTAGACTGGCGATCGCCCCTGTCAGCGACCCTGAGAAACGGTCGTCCCGTCGGCGTCGGGAGCAATCTGACGCGTCAACCCTTGTTCGCAGTTGGGTAAAGGGTGCAAAGCGTGCCCTCGATCATCACAAAGCTCAGCTAGAGGCGCGATCGCCCGTCCTTGTATCTCGATTGGGGAGACTATCTCCGCTCACTCCCAATTCGTCCCCAAACGAGCAATCACCTGCCGGAGTCCAATTTCGGATTTTTGTGCTGTGGATTGCTGGCGCTGCCGCGATACGAATTGGCTTAAACGTCCTCTCAGCGATCGCCCCTTCCCTAGTCCCAGTCGTCATTCTCGGTGGATTGGGGATTGGTGGACTGCTCTTCTACCGTCTGTTTACTCAGTAGAAATGATTACCCCTGACAATACCGATTTCTGAAATCCCAGATATAGATCAAATGCTAGATCAAATGCTGAAATCGCTGACAGCGTAACGCATTCTCAACTCAAAACTAAAACCTCAAAACTCAAAACCGATATGACCAAATATCTCAACTCAAAACTAAAACCTCAAAACTCAAAACTAATATGATGAATAGGATGTGCAGTCATGCCCTCTGAACCAACCTCGTCCCGGTCTCACAGTACCCAGGTACAACTCGCTCCATCCATTGCCCAATTTGCAGCAGTGACGGCTAGTTTACTCATGCTGGCAAGCTTCTTTTCGGGCAAATCTCCCTTTACCCTTCGAACTCAGTCTGCTAGCAGTCCCCTCCGCTGTACCCAACTCGTGCAGCCGAACCAGACCCTCTCACGGGAACAACTCACCGCCCTGCGGAACCTAGACGGACAACAGCAACAGGCCGATCTTCAAGATCGTTTAGGTCAACCCTACTGCCAGATCGCAACGATCAGTGATTCCGCAGGCGCATCCTTCACCGGAGATGCCTATCCCCTAGAGTTCGACCCGCAAATCTGGCTAGTGGTGCTGTATTCTGGCGATGCCTATGCGGGCTATCAGTTTGAGTTTCGGCAGTGAGGTTAGACGTTTGCTAAACGCCGGATTCCCCAACTTGGCTAACCCGATGGAGATTGAGAATATCGCTCATTTTGCGAATTTGGGTAAAGGTGCGATCAAGCTGTTCGCGATCGCGAATGTCGATTCCCAGATCGATAATCGCCGTTTGACCCGGAGCTGTTTTCACATTTGCACTCCGGACGTTGATATTGTGGTCACTCAACCGCGACAAGATATCCTTAAGAACGCCTACTCGATCCAACACTTCAATCTGAATCTGAACGGGATAGGTTTGGATCCGGTTACCCGTCCCACTGCTGTCTGTGTTCCAACCTACGGGGATCAGGCGATCGCCCGGAATGTTTTCCAGATTTTGACAGCCCTGGCGATGAATCGAAATACCCCGACTGCCCATCGTCACCACCCCAATAATTGGCTCACCGGGAATGGGATTACAGCACCCTGCCAAGTGATACAGCAACCCTTCAATGCCAGAAATGGGAGAATCGCTGGGACGAGTCGAGGGTGGAGCCGGAAATGCGCTTGCTGTAATGTTGACTTCACTGCTGAGATCCGTATCCGTTTTAGCGGGGGCAATGGGTTGCTGTGCCTTAATCGCATCCCGAATCCGGTTGATAACGTGATTCAGCGTAGTCTCACCATAGCCGACGCCTGCCAACAAATCCTCCACGGATTGATAGTTGCAACGCTCCGCCGCGACTTGCATCGGTGCAGACTTTAACATGGCCTCAAAGCCCTGTTTGCCCAACTCCTTTTCTAGCATGTCTCGCCCACGGGCAATGTTCTCGTCACGGTGCGATCGCTTATACCATTGGCGAATTCGGTTGCGTGCCCCAGCCGTAACGGTGAAGTTAATCCAGTCCATACTGGGACGAGCGTTCTTTTGGGTCAGGATTTCAACAATGTCCCCATTTTGCAATTCAGTATCCAGGGTGACGATGCGTCCGTTCACCTTTGCGCCTGCACAGTGATTGCCAACCTCGGTATGAATGCGGTACGCGAAGTCCACAGGCGTTGCCCCCCGACTGAGAGAGACCACATCCCCACTGGGCGTGAACACGTAGACATCTTCGTCAAACAGATTGTCGCGAACGCTTTCGAGGTATTCCTGGGCATCTTTCAGATCGTTTTGCCAATCTAGAAGCTGCCGTAGCCAGGTGAGCTTCTCATCTTCTGCCGTCAGGCGCGTATTGGAATGTCCAGCCTCTTTGTATTTCCAGTGCGCCGCAATTCCATACTCGGCGATGTGGTGCATTTCCAGGGTACGGATTTGCACTTCAATGGGGCGACCGTGGGAACCAATCACAGCGGTATGGAGAGATTGATAGCGGTTCGGCTTAGGTAGCCCGATATAATCCTTGAAACGACCGGGGATCGGACGGAAGATGTCATGAACTACCGCGAGGGCGCGATAACACTCGTCGTTGTTTTCAACAATGATGCGAATGGCGGCTACGTCGTAGATTTCGCGAAATTCCTTTTGTTGCCGCTGCATCTTTTGGTAAATGCCGTAGAGATGTTTCGGACGACCGCTGATGTCTAAACAGTTAATGCCGCTTTGATCGAGGCGTTCCTTCAGCATAGAGGCCACATTTTGGAGGCGAACTTCCCGATCGGCGCGTTTGTCGGATACCAGATCCTGAATGCGGCGATAGTCATCGGGTTCGATGTATTTAAACGCCAAATCTTCAAGCTCCCACTTGAACCGTCCAATCCCTAAACGGTTCGCAAGAGGAGCAAAAATCTCGCGGGTTTCCTGGGCAATACGCCGCCGTTTCTCATCGGGCAAATGCTCTAGGGTACGCATATTGTGAAGGCGATCGGCCAGTTTGACCACAATGACGCGAATATCCTGTGCCATCGCCAAAAACATGCGCCGAAAATTCTCGGCCTGACGCTCAGTTTTGCTGGAGAAGTTGAATTTAGAGAGTTTGGTAACCCCTTCCACAAGTTGACGCACTTCGACCCCAAAGCGTTCTTCAATTTCTTCAGGGGTAACATCAGTATCCTCAACCACGTCGTGCAAGAATCCCGCCGCAATCATGACGGGGCCACCTCCTAATTCGCGCAACAAACCCGCCACGGCTACGGGATGGCAAATGTAAGGTTCTCCTGATGCCCGTCTTTGGCCTTGATGAAGACAGTAGGCAAATTCAAAGGCACGACACACTAACGAATTATCTGGAAGCGATTCTGTCTGTTCTCCCCGATCGCACGATTGTTCTGAAAGCAGGCATTCAGTAAGCCATTGGGGGAGATTGCAGTCAGTAGGATAGGAGGTTGGTACGTTTAAAGAAGTGGCTTCCATGCGTTCATGCCTACGAGGGATTGATAGATATTAATCGATGGTTAGATAACAGCAATAGGGGTTCGACCGAAGATTGGTTTAATATCTGCCGATTCTAGAGCATCGCCAATGGTTCAACATCGGATCATTATGTAGAACTGGGTCAGACATTTAGGAGTTCCCTGGGGGCGATCGCTCTATAAGTCCCATTGTTCTCAGCGAGTGCATGCAAACTGTGAGCATGATGACTGATGATAAGGGAGGAGGAAACGCGGTATGGGTCTTGGTGCAATAAACGAACCAAACCTAACTGCAAACTGCGCTTTGTTGTTCTGCGGTGATGGGGGAGCGTTCCCAATCGCAACGATGGGGGAACCTTTCTTCTATCATATTATTGGTAACGCAGAGCACGAAAACATCAAGTCATGACTTGATTAACAAATGCTTTGAGCGTTGTGCTTCAATGATATCGAATCTGTCCGGTTCAAATCCTCTCAATCGGTTTAGCAGAGAGAACTCCTGGGGGCAGAGTTTCCGTCGGCGGATAACAATCATGGCCTTGGATGATGCAAATTTGTACGCTCCGTTTGGGCGATCGCTCCAGGATTTGCGATCGCAGGTTGTCCAGGCTCACCCGGATATTCGCAATCTTCAGGCAGATTTTCTAACCCTTCAGCAATATTTTCAAACGACGCTTTTGCCGACCGAGTATCCGAACCTGGCTGACTCGGCAGAATCTAAGTTGGTGTCCTACCACGCGGAGATCAGCAAAGAACTGCGGCTGTTGGGCATGGATATTATGTTTTTGCAATCCGCACGGCAGACGATGACGATTCAACAGCGGCAAGCCCAGATACGCGATCGCCTGGATCGGTTAAGGGACTATTGCGATCGCATTGTTGAAGGGTTGGAAACGCTGTGAAGACAATTCGGTAGGATAGGGCTGGTGTCTCACGATGAGGTAGCGATGCTTTTACCCCCCAACCGATACGCGTTGGCGATCCATACCTCAAGCGCCAACCTCGGACTGGCAATGAGCAACTTTAACGGCGAGGTGCGAGGTCAAACCTGGGAGTTGGGACGGGACGTCTCTAACCAGCTTCAGCTTCAGCTTGAGGCATTTTTGTCTCCCCAAACCTGGCAGGATTTAGAGTTTTTGGCGGTATCAATCGGGCCAGGAGGGTTTACCGGAACTCGGATTGGTGTCGTAACGGCGCGAACCTTGGCACAACAGCTTGAGATTCCGATCTTTGGGGTGTCGAGTTTAGCGGCGATTGCATGGCAAACCCATTTGCAATCTCCTGTAGAGGATGGCACCCGGATCGCGGTACAGATGCTCGCTCAGCGAGGACATATTTACGGTGCAATCTATGTAGTGCGTGCCATGCTCAATGATGGCAACACCATGCATTTAGAAACATCGATGCCGGATGCCGTGTTTACCGAAGCGGCATGGCTAGAGGTGCTGAATCAGTGGGACTGTGGGCAAACGATTGTGACCGCTGAGGGCATGGGTGATTCAGCCCTGGCGATGCTGGATTTGGCGTATCAGAACTGGCAAGCGGGCGATCGCCCCAGTTGGGCAGATGTCGTACCTTTCTACGGGTTGAGTCCTGTGTCGTAGATTATCGAAAGATATCAAGCTGCTCGATGGGGTCGTAGTTGGGTGATGCCTCAGACGCACGATTGGACCCTGCATCGTCCGTCGCACCGTTTTTGCCGTTCTTTTTCCCACTCCTGCCTTTTCGCAAGCCCACTGCAATGCGTGAGTGCGTTTCGATCTGGGTCATGACCTGCTTAGCGCGTTGGATCACCGAGGCCGGGAGTCCCGCAAGGCGACCCGCTTCAATGCCATAGGAGCGATCGGCTCCTCCGGGCTGAACTTGGTGCAGGAAGATGATCTGATCGGGCAACTCCTTCACGGTGACTTGGTAGTTGGCAACGTTGGGTAAGAGGGATGCCAGCTCGTTGAGTTCGTGATAGTGGGTGGCAAAGATCGTGCGTGCGCCGATTTCGGTTGCTAAATGTTCGGCCACTGCCCAGGCAATCGAGAGACCGTCGAAGGTGGCGGTTCCCCGTCCGATTTCGTCCAGCAACACGAGCGATCGCGGTGTGGCGTGGTTAAGAATATTCGCCGTTTCGTTCATCTCGACCATAAAGGTGGACTGTCCCGTGGCGAGGTCGTCTACAGCTCCGACACGGGTAAAGATGCGATCGCACACTGCCAGGATTGCACTCCGGGCAGGGACAAAACTCCCAACCTGAGCCATGAGTTGAATTAGCCCAATTTGTCGCAGATAGCAGCTTTTGCCGCTGGCGTTGGGGCCAGTGAGGATAATCAGATCCGGTGCCGAATCCGAAGGGGACGACACCGATTTTCCGAGGGTCGCGCCGTTGGGAACGAAGAAGCCCGCCGGAAGCGATTGTTCTACGACCGGGTGGCGACCGTCGGTGATCCGAATATCACGGCCATCGGTGAGGGTGGGACGGCAGTAGTTTTGGTAGATCGCTACTTCTGCCAGACCTGCTAAAGCATCCACCGAGGCGATCGCCTGGGCTACGGTGCGGATCGCTTCCGCATGGGTACACACCTCTTTGCGGAGTTCTACAAAGAGATCGTATTCCAACTGGTTCAAAGCTTGTCGTGCATGGAGAATCCGGCTTTCCCGTTCCTTAAGTTCGCTGGTGACGTAGCGTTCTTCGTTGGTGAGGGTTTGGCGACGGATGTAGTCGGTGGGGGCTTGCTCGGTTTTGGCACGCGAGATGCTGATGTAGTAGCCAAAGGCTTTGTTGTAGCCAACTTTGAGGGTCGAGATACCCGTCCGCTCTCGTTCCGTGACTTCCAACTGAGCGATCCACTGCTGATCCTCGTCTACCTGCTGCCGTATGTGATCCAGTTGCTCGTTCACCCCCGACCGAATCAAGTTACCCTCGGTGAGGATGATCGGGGGATTGTCGTGGAGATGGGCTTTGAGATGGAGTCCCAGTTTCTCTAGCTCTGGGGGAACCGTCTGTAAAACCGTGAGATAGGGAGACGTGGCTGACGCGACTAGATCCGCGAGATCGGGCAAACGGGCGAGGGAATCAGCCAGGGCAACCAAATCACGGGCGTTTGCAGTTCCCGAACCTGCCCGTCCGGTCAGTCGTTCCAGATCATAGATTTGCTTAAGCAGGTGTTGCAGGGTTTGGCGCAGGGTTCCGTTCGTTACAAGTTCGGCAATAGTCTCTTGGCGATCGCCAATGGCCTGCAAATCCAGCAAGGGCTGCAAAATCCAGCGGCGCAACAATCGTCCCCCCATGGCCGTTGTCGTGCGATCGATCGCCCACAGCAGCGATCCGTGAAAGGTTCCATCCCGTGAGGTTTGGGTAATTTCGAGATTCCGTCGGGTTTGGTGATCGATCACCAGATATTCCGTAATCGCGTAGGTGCAGAGGGGTTGAAGGAGCACCGGATTCTCTTTTTGGGTGTCTTCTAGGTATTCCAGTAAGCCCCCAGCCGCTCGAACCGCTAAGGGCAAATGCTGGCAGCCCAATCCTTCCAGCGATCGCACCCGAAAGGTTTGGAGCAGTCGTTGCCGGGCTTCGTGTTGTTCAAAGGGAAGCTGCGATCGCAGGGTGTAGCAGAACTGGGTCGGCAACCAGTCGGGGAGGTGGGGGGATTTCTCTCCCGGTCGCAACAGTCCCCCTAGATCGGGCGCGTTGGTCGGGATTAAAACTTCCGACGGTTGCAGCCGCATCAGTTCTTGGACGAGCACCTCAGTCTCGGTAGATTGGGTGGTGAGAAATTCCCCAGTCGAAACGTCGGCATAGGCCAGCCCCCAATGATTTCCCGCTAGGGCGATCGCCACCAAAAAGTTATTCTTGCGAGCGGTCAGCATCCCATCTTCCAGCACCGTTCCGGGCGTAATCACCCGCGTCACTTCCCGCCGCACCAGTCCCTGAGCCGTTGCCGGATCTTCCACCTGATCACAAATGGCGATCGCATACCCTTTTTCCACCAACTGGGCACAGTAGCGCTCTAGGGCATGGTGGGGAATCCCTGCAAGCGGCACCCGACCCACTTCTTTTCCGGCTTCTTTGCTGGTCAACACCAGTTCCAACTCGCGGGCAATGGTAATCGCATCTTGAAAGAAGGTTTCAAAGAAGTCGCCAATTCGGTACAGCACCAGCGCATTGGGATACTGATCTTTGACCGCCGCGTACTGCTGAAACATTGGGGTCAGTAGGGTGCGATCGATGGTGCGGTAATCGGCATAGCGTACGGTGTGCTTCAGTAACCGTTCGGGAATATCAAGCGTGGGATTTGGTTCGGTGTTCGGGGTGGGATGGGAATCGGTCATGGTGCTACTGGCATGAAATACCCTACAGACACCTTACCGCATGTAGGCTGAGGAATACAGGTGTCCTATACTCAAGGACGGGTGAAGCCTATTTAGTCGGTTCGTTGGTGAATGAGGCCACGTTTATTTCCAAAGAGAATCCTTTAGGGGAGGAGTTCTCAGCTCGACTTTATCCAATTGATCCAAAAAGGAAAGCAGCAAGCAGAATTCAGATGAG
>JACYMB010000247.1 GCA_015272205.1 Synechococcales cyanobacterium T60_A2020_003
ACCGATGACCTTTTGAATCCTTTTCCCGAAGAAGCCAATCGTCGCCTGATCTCTCAAATTACGCGCCTCCACTTTGCCCCCACCAGCACCGCCGTGGGGCATCTGGAAGCCTCTAGCGTGGTCGGTGCGATTCACCACACCGGAAATACCGTCATTGATGCCCTCCTCGCCGTCGCCAAACAACAGCCCGATTGTCCGATTCCGGGCCTGGACTGGAGTCAGTATCGGGTGATGCTATCAACGGTGCATCGCCGTGAAAACTGGGGTGAGCCGTTGACCGATATTGCCCACGGTTTTCTGCAAATCCTAGACAAGTTTCCCGATACCGCCCTGCTCCTACCCCTCCACCGCAATCCCACCGTCCGGGAACCGCTAAAGGCCATGCTGGGCGATCATCCCCGTGTATTCCTGACGGAACCCTTGGACTATCGGGAGTTGGTCGGCGCGATTCAACGGTCTTACCTCCTGCTTACTGATTCCGGCGGCCTCCAAGAAGAAGCCCCTAGCCTAGGGAAGCCCGTCCTGGTGTTGCGCGAAACCACCGAACGTCCGGAGGCGATTACGGCGGGTACGGCAAAGCTGGTGGGTACAGACTCCGCCACCATTGCCCAAGCGGCGGCAGAATTGCTGAGCAATCCCGATGCCTACAACGCGATGGCCAATGCGATCAATCCCTTTGGCGACGGTCAGGCCAGTGCGCGAATTCTCCAGATTGTGCGGGCGTATTTTGCAGAGTAGGGACGGTCGATTCTCTTGCAGAGACGTTGCGCGATCGCTTTTGCACTGGAGGTGTTGGGGAATCTCTGAGAATTGAATCAGTGACAGGTTCTCGACTATGACTCAATCCAATGATTTACCCAATCGGATGGATCGTTGAGCCGTGGCGCATTGGAGACTAGCCGCAATGCCTTGGAAGTTAGCCGTCGCACTAGTGAATCGATTGCACCACTAGGGGCTGCGATCGAACGCATGGATCGGTTATACCAATTCTGAGTTTTGAGTTCTCAGTTTTGAGTTATGAATGCGTTGCACCATCAGGGATGTCAGCCTTTCATGTGTAGTCGGAATTTTTGAAATTGGTATTACTGGACTCCCTCATGCGACGTGACCAGGCACAAGAACAGTAACTGAAAGAACAGCGATCGCACCCTCCTTTCACCGTGCGATTCTGCTCCGCAGAGGCTTCGCCAACGCGCTTGCTACTTGCGGGGTAGGGCGATCATACTTGCCGTTGGTGGATGAGGCAAGTGTGCTTCAGTGCTATTTCTGAGCAAGTATAGCTGTTGCAAGCTAACCGATATGGCTAGCGCTATAAGTATCACGAAATGGAGGGTTCCTGTGGGCTTTCACCCCGAAAGTGGGCATATTCAAAGTGCAGTCGTTCCCCGCTTCACCTATGCGTTGCCTCTCATCCGCCCCGTCCTAATCCTCTCTTTCCCCTGTTAGTCCTGATGGCGATCGCCAAGCCTCCCTTTTTGGAAGCCGCACCACCGTCAGTCCATTCCGTACCCGTGCTAGGGGGCGTGACGTCGCCCGCACATCCGTTCTCAAGCTGATCAACGGCGACAAACTCAGTGATGATGAACGGAAGTTGGCTAAACTCGTCAATCGCTACCGAGCCAATCACGACCTCCCCAAAATCCCCCTCTCAAAAGCCCTCACCATCGTGGGCAATCGCCATGTGCGCGATCTCTACAAACATGACGGACTTAATGGATCGCTGCATTCCTGGAGCGATGCCCCCTACGATGCCAAGAACCCCGATACCTATCCCGCGATGTGGGAGGCTCCCCAAAGGCTCAAAACAGGCTATCCCGGCAATGGCTACGAAAATGCCTACGGCGCATCTGGGTTTCCTGTGACCCCCAAAGGCGCATTTCAGGCATGGAAAAATAGTCCGCCCCATAATGCCGTCATGCTCAACGAAGGCATTTGGGCTAACATCTCCTGGAATGCCCTTGGCATCGGCATTCACAAGGGGTTTGCCGTGCTATGGTTTGGCGGTGAATCTGACCCTACTGGAAAGCCCGCACGAGAGTCTTAGAATCGCGAACGATACTCCAAAATCAAGCGATTATCACCTTCTAGCGTGGTCGAACCCCGCACTGACATCTGATCGTTGATGCGGTAGCGCAAACCAAACTGGGTGAGGTCGCTGGCTGTCACCACCTGGACAATGGAGGCTGAAAGATTGTTGGTGATATCCAGGCCAACCTCTGCCGCCAAGCCCAGCGTTGACGATTCGCTGCGACCTGAGAGAACCTCAGTGGGATAGAGCCGGAAGGACGTGACCCCCAATCGGTTAGTAATAAAGTTTTGGAAATCAGACAGGAATGCGTTGCTAGCAAGGTTGGCGAGTATCAGGGTTCCGTTCCCCTGCTCCAGCGCACTCAACGTTCCACCCCCGATCAGGGCGATGATCTCAGTTTCATTGCGGCTTGGTTCACTGGTGAGGGTCAGCTCATCAAACAATCGGCTGGCAGGCCCCTGGACGGCAGCTTGCACCCGCACCGTTTGCAACGCGCCATAGTTGGTGGCAGAGATGACAGGGTCAACAATTTCTGACCCCGAAAAGGGAGAGGATGCCGTGATCACTGGAGGACGCAAAACCTCTGGGACAGTCGCAATCAAGCGCACATTCAGATAGGGATCGAGGCCGTTGCCGGGTTGGAAAACGGCGGTTTGGGGAAATTGCTCGCTGGGGCGCGCCAAATTGAACTGCGTGACGAAGATGTTGACATACCCGCGCTCCAGTTGCACCACGCCATCGGGCTGAATGGAATCCAAGGGGCCGTTCATGGTGAGCTGGCCGCTAGCGACAAAGTTAATATCGGGCTGATTGCGGCTGATTCGGAAGTCATTACCCAACATGACCGTCAAATCCTTCAACTGCGGCGGAATAAATAGGGAGCGCCCACTGACTTGGGCTTGGGCAACATCGGTGGGGGGTTGGGGCTGAACCAGGAACAGATTGCCATTACTCACTTCGACCTGTCCGCCCACAACCGGGGAAAGAACCGCTCCTGTTAGCACTACTCGCCCGTCAACGTTGCCTTTAAACAGGTTCTGGTAATCCACCACCAAATCATTGAGCACGAGGGTTAGGGGATAGGTTTCAGGGTTAGGCGGGAGGGGAGCTGTGAGAACGGGAACTCCACCTTCGTCCCCTTCCGGTCGTTCCGTTGGCGGGGCAAAGACGGGGACAGCAATTGAAAAGAAGCCCCCCGCCTCAATGCTGCCCTCCCCATAGTCGCCACTGAGCGATCGCACAATCAGGCGATCGCGCCCAAAGTCTACCCGCGCATCTAGGTTCGTGATCGGTTCTGGCAACGTAGGCGAGGTAATGATGGTGTCATTAAGAGCAATCTGTCCGTCAACTTCGGGCTGTGAGAGCGTTCCATCGACATCCAGTTCAACCGTGCCCTCGCCGCCTTCCCAAGCGATTGTGTCCGTAAATAGATTTAAGAGCGCTAAGCCATCATCTTTGACGCGAACGCTCAGACTAATATCGTCGCTCGTTGGCTCTACTGTCATAAAGGGCAGGGCATAGGGAATGCTGCCTGTTGCTCGAAGCGGCTCAGGCTCTTCCACAACAAAACCACCTGCATCGGCAATCTGACCGATCGCCATATTGCCAATGAAATTCAATCGGGCGTTGTTATAGTTCAGTCGTAAATCTGCCGACTGAACCGGAGTTCCCCGAAGGCTGCCATCTTTGAGGGTGACTTCGCCCACCGCCTGCGGATTCGCAATGCTTCCCGATAGCGCTGCATTGGCATCAAACGTGCCATCGATATCAAGAGGGATATCCACAAAATTGCGCAATAGTGCCACCGGAACATCTTCGGCAATCACCTGCGCCGACTGCTGTTCGCCGCCGATCCGTCCCGTCACATCCATGGCACCGTCATCATAGGTGAGGCGCAGTGGCAATAGCGCTAGTACGCCATCTTCAAAATCACCAATGGCGGTGACCGTATCGACGCGGTAATTTCCCCAACTCCAGTCCGCCCCAGCGAGATTAAAGTTCGCCTTTAACCCCTGCTGAGGGCCAAACGACAGACTGACTGCACCTTGAAACTGACCGTTGGCATCCGCGAGGGGGGGCAGTAGTGACTTTTCCTGGGCTAACTGTTGCTGCTGTTGCAGTGCCATGATTTCCACAACGCGGCGCACCTGATTCAGGATGGAGACATCGGTTGTGTTAACAGGCGACGGGACAACATCAGCGGCGGAGGCATAGCTTGGCGCTGCCAGTCCACGGGCAAAATCTTGAATGTCAAAGAAATGGAGCGTGACGAAGAGATCTTGGAGATCGCCCTGCTCTGCGAGGATTTCGGCGGTTAAGGGTACGTCTCGCTGGGGATCGTAGACGCCACTCAGCAGATACCGACTGGTTCCCAATAACAGTTCGCCTTCCCGAACTGCGGCAACACCATCCTGGTAGCGCACCTGTCCGCTCAGTTTATCCACATTGATGTAGCCCAAGGATGGCTCGGCAACCACGACGTTGGCGAGGAATGAGGGATTTTGCAGGTCTTGAATATTCGCCGTGAAACTGCTGTTCAGTACACCGCGCACGGGGCCAACGCCTTGGTCGCCCGCTGGAACGTAGTCCAACATGGCCAGATCCAGATTAACAAGCGTTCCGGTTAGGCGATTGTCTACGGTTTCGGCTTGGGCGATGGTGTCTTGATTCTGGAGGTAGAAATCCGTTGGTAGGAATCGATCGTTGAGACGCACGGCAATGCGATCGCGATCGCCCGCCACATCCAGATTCAGTCCTTGCCCCCAGTTAAAGGCTATATCGCCCGCCAGGAAGGGTTCAAAGGCAAATTGATTCACCGCGAAATCTTGCAGCGCCAGGTTGCCATTGACCTGCGGGGCTGTTCCCGTACCTGTAATCCGCCCATCGAAATCGGTGCGTCCGGCTAAGGCCACTTGAGAGGCGATCGCCCCTGGCAACACTTGCTCTAAGGGCTGCAAATCGAAATCTTGGAGCAGCACGTTGAAGTCCAGTGCCCCGATCGGATTGGCCTGACCTAGCGCGACTTCGACCATGCCATCCGCCGCAAAGCCCGGAGCCGTAGTTTGATGAATCTGGAGGCGATCGCCCAGCCAGCTAAATTGAGCATCCAGCGGACGATCGAGCAGATAAATTCCCTCCGAGAAGGAGGCATCCCCGGTGGCGCGAATGGCGGCAGGGCTAAGGTCATTCAGCGTTCCCGTAAGGTCAACATTTGCGGAAAGAACGCCCTGGAGTCGATCGGAAAACTGATCCAGAGGCACACCTGCCGCATTCACCGCTGCCTGCCAACTGCGATCCACCAGGGAGGCTAAACCGGATGCGGTGACCGTGCCCCCTGCGACTTGGGCGATCGCCTCTTGAAGCTGTACCTGCTGATTGGCATAGCGCACCTGTCCCCGTGAGGGATACGTACCCGCCGGAGCCGACCAATTGAGAATCGCCTGAATCGCCTGGGGATTCGCCAACGGACCAAACAGTTGTAAATCCGCGTTGACGGCTCCGATGGTGGTGTTGGCAGGCAATGAGGCTCCATAGCTCGTCAAAAAGCTATCCGCAGGCAGGTTTTGGGCAATCAGGTCGAAGACCAAGCCTCCGGATGGCCCCAGTTGGATATTGCCCCGGCCAGTGACCAAGCCTCCCTCGACCGGAACCGCTTGAATGTCAGCAAAGTCGATGCGCCCTGGCGTGACGGCAAACCGAGTGCCCACCGCGCTCAGGGCAATTTGATCGATCTCGACCGTGCCCCGATTTCGCACGGCTCCTGCTAAACGGAGATCCTGGAAGGGGCCTGTAATCTGAACATCCGCTTCAAACACGCCAGACGCGTCCACGGGGGCGGTGATGCCTGCCGTTTGTTCCACCTGCGCAATGGACACCGAAGGCAGCCGCACCGCCAAATCCAAGCCATTGTCCAAATCCACAGTGCCGCCCGCTAACGCTTGAATATCGCCGTAGCGGGCTTGGGCGTCTTCAATCTCAACTTGGCGATCGCGAAACATCAGCCGAGCCTCGGCATCGGTAATCAGCTCTGGCACATTCTCAATATCCGCCACTAACCCCTCAATGCTGGCAGTGCCATTCACTCGGACATCGGGCAGATTCTTCAAATCCAGGTTGACAACCAAATTAGAATTCAGCGTACCGTCTTTAATGGTCAGGGGAAGACGCACCAGGGACGCAACATCGGCGGCGGACAGGTCATGGCTACGAGCCACCAAGTTCAGGGCATCTTGATTGAGGTTCGCTTGCCCCTGGATCGCTAACTCCCCGCCGCTAACAGGATTGCCCTCAAGCTCCAGCGCAATCAGCTTATTCTCCTCCCGCAGCGTCATCTTTCCGTCCAGATTCTCAACGGTGACGACTTGCGGTGACCGGGTTTCTGGGGGAGCCTCTTCCGAAATCGTCGCCCACGGGAAGGGCTGGAGCGAAATCTCGCCCTCCTGCACTCGAATGGTGTCTAGTCTGATAATGCGAGGCGCATCGGGATCGATGGTGATGGTGGGATTCACCCACGCGCCGTCTTCGGTCTGGTCGAGAAAGGCGTGCGGGCGCACTAAATCCAGATCCAGGGTAAGAACCCGATCGGTTAGAAACTCCAGGGGATTAAACCGGGCGATAACTTTCTCGATGACAACCGTATCGTTATCTGTGTCCGTTGGTGGAAGCGACGATTCACCAAATTCCAAGTGGGTGAGCGAAAAGCTTTTGACAGACCCCACCTCTACCGGACGATTAACAATGTTTTCCAGGGAGGTTGCGACCATGGGCGCAAGCCGATTCTGTACAAACCAAACGCCTAAACCAACAACGCTGACCGTACCCACAACCGCAATGCCGCCCACCGCATAGAGGCTACGACGCAGCAGGCGGTGGCGACGATTGAGAGATGATGGCTGGAATTCCTCCGATGAGGAGGGGTCTCGATCTGGAGGGGGAAATTGGGTCATTGCACCCTCACGCCTTAAAGTGGCCTAACTCGCTAAAACTTTAGCCCAGAACCTCTAATGGCACAATGCCACCGCAACATTTCAGGACGTGCAACCTGGATATTTCTATTCACGACGATGCACAGGCCAAGAGTATCCCAATACGATCCTTAAATTTTGCGGCCCTAGGGGTCCCCTTCGCCGCTAAGATAGACAGAACCGCATTCTGTGTTGTGAATCCTATGCGCGTGTTTGTGCTGCTGTTCAATGCCGGGACGGATAACGAGGGCATCCATACGCTCAAGATGGGCGATCGCAATATTGTGCTGATGTTTGAGCAAGAAGAAGACGCTGAACGCTATGCCCTAATGCTAGAAGCGCAGGATTTTGGCAGTCCCAGCGTTGAATGTTTTGAGCTGGACGATATCGAAGAATTCTGCACTGGGGCAGGCTATAGTTGCAAACTCGTCCATGAAGGTGTATTGGAACTTCCACCGGAGGCGAATGTGGAATCGCCCGATTGGAACCCTGATGCTGAACCTGAAGAAACGGCTAAAACCGGAGATGCTAGCAATTACGAGCTTTCCTCCTCCGAACTCGATCGCATTCGTCGTCAGCTTGAAGGCTTGTTGTAATTGTTATGGCTGATTCTGACGCGATCGCCCCCAACGCCTCCCCCTCCCTCACCGAGCGCGGCCATCTGCTCACCGAACAATCCAATCCCCACAGCGCCAATCTCGATCAGCTCAGCACCTTAGAACTGGTTGCCCTGTTCCATCAAGAAGATAAACGAGCCGTTGAAGCGATGGCGGCGATTCAGGTAGAGTTGGCGGCGGCCATTGATCGCACGGCAGATGCACTGCGTCAGGGGGGACGCCTCATCTACATCGGCGCGGGAACGAGCGGTCGGCTAGGTGTACTAGATGCTGCCGAGTGTCCGCCTACCTTTTGCACGCCACCGGAGATGGTTCAGGGCATTTTGGCCGGGGGACGCGATGCTCTAGTTCGCAGCTCGGAAGGACTAGAAGACCGGGCAGAGGATGGCGCAGCGGCGATCGCTCAGCTTGATATTGGCGATCGCGATATGGTCGTCGGGATTACGGCAGGCGGAACCACCCCCTACGTCCACGGTGCCTTGCATGAGGCCAAACAGCGGGGAGCTACCACGATTTTTCTGGCCTGTGTGCCCGCTAACCAGGTTTCCATCGACGTGGATATCGATCTCCGCATTCTCGTGGGGCCAGAAATCCTAGCCGGATCAACCCGCTTGAAAGCGGGAACGGTGACGAAACTGGCACTCAATACCCTTTCGACGGGAGTGATGGTGAAGTTGGGCAAGGTCTACGGTAACCGGATGGTGGATGTTGCCGTGACCAACCAAAAGCTGCACGATCGCGCCCTGCGGATTTTGCAAGACCTGACCGGACTGAACCGCACCGAAGCAGGCGTATTGCTCGATCAGAGCGATCGCCATGTGAAGCAGGCATTACTGATGCACTGGACAGGGCTAGATTCAGAAACAACTCAGGCCATGCTAGCAATGCATCACGGAAATCTACGGCAAGCGCTTTTAGCCGTTAGCGATTCTCATTAAAAGTGACCCACACAGGCATCACCCTCAATCAAGTTTTTTGTTTCACCAGAAAACATATCTTTTAGTATTAGGAAGCTAGCTTGCATCTATGGGATGAGCGATCGCCTGACCGTGAGGTCATCAATAAAAGGACTATAAAAGGACTATCTGCCATGACTAGCCTATCCATAGATTTGACCGTAACTTTCAAGGGGGTATTGATCTGAAGCAACAGGATGTTACAAATCAGTTGCCTCAGATTTTGGACTATGCCTAGCCGCGATGTGTGACTTTTATAGAACGCTTGCAAAGACTACCCTCACCCTAGCCCTCGCCCGTTGGGAGAGGGAACTGGAAATGTCCGAAAGCCCTTCTCCTTGGGGAGAAGGGTTGGGATGAGGGCCAATTAGTTGCACATCGCGTATGCCTAGGTTTGTTACTAGGATATTAATCCTTGCATGCTGTCTGTTTGGGGTCATTATCAGAGGCAAAAGTTCCTCGTTTTACACCGATAAAATCGATGTATGAATCGCAACCTCTGGAGGTTTTTTTGGCGTTGCTGATTCCAGGTATGAACCGATGGCTGCAATGACTGGAATCTCGTTCAGTTTTTAGCGAATTCATACCGCTATTCAGCAACGCCGTTTTTTATCGGTTCACGATAGGCTAAGGTATTACGACTTTTTCAGCTTCAAAACTCTGCCACGGTCTACTCGCCGTGTTGCCCTATTGAGATCGGCTTAGATGATCATGACTGCTCTGATCCTGCTTGTTGCACTTGGTATTTTAGGGTGGGGATACTATCGTTCCCGGCCCTTCGGCAAATTAGGACTGTTATCATGGCTTCAATCCGTTGCCATTATGGTGCCGTGGTTGGTGTTTTTTGGTCTTTTTGCCGTTGGTATTGATCTAAACTTGGCGGGAATTCTGTTAACGCTGTTGATTTCTACCGGGTTTTACATCTATCTGGGGCGTCAACTGCGTGAGGTGGCTCAGCAATCTACCCTGAATTCCACACCGAAACCTGAAGCAGATTCGGAATCGGAGCTGGGCGATCGCCCAAGCGCAGCGGCAGATGAAATGCCGTCGCCATCCGCCAAATCTGAAATCACAGAGGGCGTTACCAATCCCATTCCCGCCGAAGATCTCAAAGCTATTCAGGGCATTTTCGGTATTGATACCTACTTTTGTACTGAAACGATTCCGTACCAAGAAGGGGCAATCTTCCGAGGCAATCTGCGGGGGGATGCCCCCACGGTTCATGCTCAGCTATCCCAACAGCTTCACGACAAGGTGGGCGATCGCTACCGTCTCTTTTTAGTTCAGGGAGGGGAGAAAAAGCCCGTGGTGATCATCCTGCCGAGTAGGACGGATCCGAAAACCACGACCTTGCCCCAAAAAATCTTGGCCGGGGTCTTATTTCTTGCCACCATTGCCACCTGTATCGAAACGGCAGGGTTACTCCAGGGCTTTGATAGCTTTAGCAGCTACGATCGAATTCCAGCTGCTATCCCCGTCGCGTTGGGAATTTTAGCGATCTTGGTGGGGCATGATCTGGGTCATCACGTCATGGCGCGGCGGCATCAGGTTCGTATCAGTCTGCCGTTCTTTATTCCCACCTGGCAAATCGGCTCCCTCGGATCGTTTTTTCGATTTGAGTCCTTATTGCCGAATCGCAGCATTTTGTTTGATATTGCCTTTGCAGGGCCAGCCGTCGGCGGTATATTGTCGCTGATCCTGCTGGTTACAGGGCTGATCTTGTCTCAGGGGGCGGGCGTCTTCCAACTTCCGTCTGAGTTTTTTCAGGGGTCAATCTTAGTCGGTATGCTGGCTCGCATTGTCCTGGGCGATGCCTTGCAGCAGCCGATGATCGCTATTCATCCCCTAGTCATTGTGGGATGGATTGGTCTGGTGGTGACGGCTATTAATCTAATGCCTGCTGGACAACTTGACGGAGGACGCATTGTACAGTCGATTTATGGGCGCAAAGTCGCACAATGGGGTACGGTTGCTACCCTAGTGGTATTGGCAATCGCCTCGTTGGTGAACTCCCTAGCGCTCTATTGGGCGATTGTGATTTTTGTGTTACAGCGAGATTTGGAACGTCCGAGTCTGGAAGATATTTCTGAGCCAGACGATGCGCGTGCAGCCCTAGGGTTGCTTGCATTGTTCTTAATGGCAGCAACATTACTGCCCGTAACGCCTAGCCTAGCCGGGCGGCTTGGGATTGGAGGTTGAGACATGACCACAATTATTCCACCTGTTTTGCTTATTTTGGATCTCAGCATCCTATCCTCGACTTCAACGCGAGAATGGATGGGCTTTTCGAGGGTGGGAACGTGCATTATTCCGAAGATTATCTACGAAGAGCTGAGATTCCTGTCTGATCGTGCGCCCGACCCGGATTTGGAGCGAGTTGCCCGTGATTTCCAGCGTTTGTATAAGGAAAGTAACTGGAAAGTATCGGATGTGGTAGCCTACCATCCGATGTTGAAATCGGCGACGGGAGAAGCCTACACCAAGCGGGTGCGGCTAGCGCTAGCGGTATCACGGACGGCCTACGGGTTGTCGCAGGAGAATACGGCAAAGTTAGTCGTGCTGGCGGTGAGCGATCGCAATTTGCAGCAGAAAATCTATGACATGCAGATTCCCAACCTGTGTGCGATTAACGGGCCAACGCTACTCCAGTGGAGTCAGACGGGGCAACGACCGATTGCCGTGATCCAAAAAATTCAGCAAATGCGGTCGGGGGGACTTTTGCCCGATGCTGCCCATCGTGGAACCCCGACCCGGATTCAAGGCCAAACGAATATTCAATCTGGGACTAAAAAGCATACTGCCCCTCGGAGTGGAATTCCGCAGCCCTATGTGGAAATGCCCCACTGGATCAAAGACCTCGTGTCGACTCTGTTGGCTCTGGGGGCATTGGCGTTTGCGGTGGGGTTGTTCTGGTTTTTGATCAAGCACGCCAATTCTCAGTACGCGGCTCCGCAGCAAAACTCAACTCGAACCGTGCTACTGGAACAAAGCCACTGCGTTTAGAGAGGCCACCTGGGTTACGAGTGCCAGCGCTTCTTCAATAACCTCTGCCCCTGCCCCCGGTTGAGAGGATTTCTCCGTGAGGTGTCGTTTCCAGGCACGACTACCGGGCTGTCCGGCAAAGAGTTGCAGCATGTGGCGGGTCATGGAGCTGAGCTTTATGCCTCGTCCCGTCCAGTAGTCCAGATAGGGCATCATGGCTTGGGCAACGTCGATGCGGGTTTGCGTCGGTGTATCGTCGCGAAAGAAGCAGCGATCGCTCTCGGCAAACAGATAAGGATTGTCGTAGGCAGCTCGACCAATCATCACGGCATCGACATGGTTCAAATGGGCGTCCGCCTGCTCCAGCGTGAGAATGCCGCCATTAATCTCAATCCAAAGCTGGGGAAAATCCTGCTTCAACCGATAAACGTCTTCATAGCGCAACGGCGGCACGTCCCGGTTTTCCCTTGGGCTTAATCCCTTTAACCATGCTTTGCGGGCATGGACACTAAAGTGCTGACATCCGGCCTCCGCCACGGTGTGGACAAAGGTCACCATATCCTCGTAGCGATCGCGATCATCAATGCCAATCCGATGTTTGACCGTAACCGGAATCGAAACCGCTGCCCGCATTGCCGCCACACACGTTGCAACCCGTTCCGGCTGAGCCATTAAACACGCGCCAAAGTTGCCGCTCTGAACGCGATCGCTCGGACAGCCGACATTTAAATTCACCTCGTCATAGCCCCACTCTTCCGCAATCCGGGCACACTGGGCGAGTTCCTGCGGATTATCGCCGCCGAGTTGTAGGGAAATGGGATGTTCCTCTGGGGAAAAGCCCAGCAGTTTGTCGCGATCGCCATGAATAATCGCGGCAGTGGTCACCATTTCGGTATACAGCAGCGTATGACGGGTAATGCAGCGCATGAAGTAGCGAAAATGGCGATCGGTGCGATCCATCATCGGCGCAACGCTGAGGGGATAGCCCGTTACCGGGGGGGAAGGGATCGGAGGAGACGGGTTAGCAGTCATTAGCAGTCAAAGGAGTCATGGGATAGATCAGAGCAGCGGGACGAGGGCGGTAGGCGTTATGTCAGTTTTGAGCTTTGAGTTTTGAGATGCGTGACGCCGTTGGTGATTTCAGTATTGGAACTCTAGCGGTCACCTCAGGAATCGGTATTAGGGGGTCTTGATCTCGACAATTGGGAAAAGACGGCGTGATTTTGGCAATCGGCGGGTTATGGCCTTACCCTAGCGTTGAGAGGGATTCGATGGGGGAGCTGAGGGTGCAGCCTCCGGTGAAGGTGACGCATCGGGCGACGACTCTGCGGCAAACGGATCAATCTGTAACGCATCGGCGGCAGAAACCCCATCTCCCTGGTAGCCAAA
>JACYMB010000248.1 GCA_015272205.1 Synechococcales cyanobacterium T60_A2020_003
GTCCCTTATCGTCAAGCTTCATCAACCCAAAGCCTGTGGCCTGCTTCTCATCCACCGGAACCACCGACAGAGTGATGTCTGCCCCAGTTTCACGATGGTGCTTAACAAACAGGGAGTAGTCCATCCGGTAGAGGTGGTCACCGGATAGGATCAAAAACTCATCCACATCCCACTGTTCTATCAACCATAGGTACTTACGCACCGCATCAGCTGTGCCCTGAAACCAGCTAGGACTATCTGGTGTTTGTTGTGCCGCCAAGATTTCAACAAAGCCTTCGTGCAAACCAGAGAAGTTGTACGTCCGAGAAATGTGGCGGTTAAGAGATGCAGAATTGAACTGGGTTAGAACGTAGATTTTATAGATGTCTGAATTAATGCAATTGCTGACCGGGACGTCGATCAGGCGATACTTTCCTGCAAGCGGAACAGCAGGCTTCGCCCGAAGTTTCGTCAAAGGATATAGACGGGTTCCGGCACCCCCACCGAGAATGAGCGCTAATACTCGTTTCACGACAACCTCTTAAACGCCTCTTGAAATAACCGATGATTCCCAACCTCAGTGTCGGACTGTAGGGCAAACTTGGCAAGGGGGATCATCGAATATTTCTAAATTTTCTGCCACGGGATCGATCGCGATCAGAATTTTGCTCTGTCACGTGAGGGAGAGGTACCCGATAACCATCGTGATCAAAAGGGAGACTTGGGAGATTGGCCGGGACGGATGTTGCGCAGTTGGGTGCCGAGCGATCCTTGATTTTGGAAAAATGCTTCCGCAAAGAAGAACACTTCTCCAGCCAGTCCGGTTTGATGATTGTACTGAAGGCCGCGAGTGAGGTCATCGCCAGAAATTAAGTAGGAACCAGACTTAACGAGCATTCCAGGGGCAAGTAAAATTCCAGGCGATCCGTCGGGAGCGGTGCAGTATCGCAGCATTGCATCGACCATACGGCGATAATCCTTGAAGGTGCGTCGATACAGTTGGGGATGCAGCCAGTCCACCAAACCGTGGCGTATCCAAGTGGGAATGTCCTGCAAATACTCCTCATACCCAAACGGGTAGGGACTGGGAGCCATGGAGACGATCGCACCCGGACGAACGGCCTTGACCTGATCGTAAAGACGATGAAGAAATTGGGTCAGGCGATCGCTCCGCCATTTCATCCAGTCAGGGTCGCGCGGATTTTTCGGAGGCTCCCTGCCTGTTTCACGGTAGTAAAGATTTTGGGTCGCGCGATCATACCCGCCTTCGACGGGAAATACAGGCAAACGGTCATCTCCTTGAACGCCATCGACGGGATAGTGGGTGAGGACTTCCAGCATGAGCTGAAGCATAAAGTCTTGAACCCGGTCGTCCAGAGCATTTAGCCATTCAAATCCGTTTTTGGTGAGTAATCCACCGTGGCGATCGCACCCGGCCCAGTCGGGATATTGGGCTAAAATCCGCCCTCCGTTTTGGCGATAGGCACTGGCAAAGCCATATTCAAACCAGGGGATCACCCGTAAGTTCAAGGG